>MEKM01000058.1:11116-17374 GCA_001766965.1 Acidobacteria bacterium RIFCSPHIGHO2_01_FULL_67_28
GTCGCCTGCGGGCAGACGGCACGCCAACGGGAGAAAAAACGCTAATGAATGAAACATCGCAAGAAACCTCCGGGGGAGCGTCCACAGGCAGCGGGTCGCCCCGCTGGCTGGTGGCGGTGCTGGCGGTCCTGGCCCTGCTGTTGGGCTGGGTCGCCTACGCCCAGTACAGCGCGCGGGCGGAGCTGACCGCCCGGCTGGACGAAGCCACCGACAAGCTGGCGCGCCTGGAGTCGCGGGCCGCCACCCTGGAAGACAACTACGCCAACCTCAAGGCTCAATCCGACGTCACCAGCGACAAGCTGGGGCTCACCCAGCAGGAGCTGTCCCGCGCCCGCTCGCTGGCCACACAGATCAAGGAGGAACAGCGGCGCGCCGATGAGCAGCTGGCCTCCCAGGTCGCCCAGCAGCAGAACCAACTGGGCTCGCTCTCGGGCGAGGTGGGCGCCGTCAAGGGCGATACGGTCGAGATCAAGCAGGCCCTGGAACAGACCCAGATGCAGCTCCAGCGCACCATCGGCGACCTGGGCGTGCAGAGCGGCCTGATCGCCAAGAACAGCGACGAGCTGAACGAATTGAAGCGGCGCGGCGAGCGCGACTACTTCGACTTCGACGTCAAGAAAACCAAGCAGTTCTCGCGCGTCGGCCCCGTCTCCGTCCTGTTGAACAAGACCGACACCAAGCGGCAGAAGTACACGATGACGCTGCTCGCCAACGACAAGCGCATCGAGAAGAAAGACAAGACGCTGCTCGAGCCGGTGCAGTTCTACCTGCAGGGCACGCGCCACATGGTGGAGATCGTGGTCTTCCAGGTGGAGAAGGACCGGATCGTGGGCTACATCAGCGTGCCCAAGGAAGTCGCCCTCAACCGCTAACCGCCGTCATTCACTGCGAGGCTCGTTCCCCCGGGAGCGGGCCTCGTAGTCTTTCAAGCCTTCGGCCAGCGCGCGCAGGCGGGCGTCGACGCGGCCGTTCACCGTGCTGTCCTCGAAGGCGCCGTCCGGCTGGCGCTCCCCGGCCTTCACCCCCGTGAGGATCTCGATGCCCTCGTCCACCGTGGCCACGGGGTAGAGGTGAAACTTGCCGGCCCGGACGGCTTCCACGACATCCGGGCGCAGCATCAGGTCGGGGACGTTTTCGATGGGGAGGATGACGCCCTGGCTGCCGGTCAGTCCCTGGGCCCGGCAGACGTCGAAGAAACCTTCGATCTTGTAGTTCACTCCCCCGATGGCCTGGATGTCGCCCTTCTGGTTGACCGAGCCGGTGACGGCGATCCCCTGGCGGATGGGCAGGTCGGCCAGGCTGGAGAGCAGGGCGTAGATTTCGGTGGAGCTGGCGCTGTCGCCGTCCACCCCGGCGTAGGACTGCTCGAAGCAGACGCTGGCGGCGAGCGAGAGGGGCTTGGCCTGCGCGAAGCGCTCCCGCAGGAAGCCGGAGAGAATGGCCACGCCCTTGTCGTGCAGGCGCCCGCTCAAGTTGGCCTCGCGCTCAATGTTGATGATGCCCTGGCGGCCCATGGCGGTGGAGGCGGTGATGCGGGTGGGCTTGCCGAAGGCGTAGCTGCCCATGTCGTAGACCGAGAGGCCGTTCACCTGCCCGACGCGCTCCCCGCGGGAGTCAATCAGCAGCACCCCTTTCTCGATCATCTCCTGGATCTTGCTCTCGATGAGGTTGTGCCGCTCGATGCGCTCGGCGATGGCGCGCTCGACGTGGGTGCGCCCGATGACCTCGCTCTTCGCCTGGCGCGCCCAGTAGCAGGCCTCGCGGGCCAGGTCGGCGATTTCCGAGAAGCGCGCGCTCAACTTGTCCTGGCGCCCGGCGCGCCGCACGCCGTACTCCACCACCGCCGCCACCGCTTCCCGGTCGAAGGGACAGAGCTTGTCCTCCTCGCAGAGCTTGCGCAGCAGGGCGGCGTACTGGCGGACGGCGTCCGGGGTGCGGTTCATCTGCGAGTCGAAATCGGCCTTGACCTTGAAAATCTTCTTGAAGTCGTCCTCGTAGGCGTAGAGCAGGTCGTAGAGATAGGTTTCGCCGACCAGGATGACCTTGACGTTCACCGGGATGGGCTCGGGCTTGAGCGCGCTTCCGGTCAGATGGCTCAACCAGTCGGCCGCGCTCTGGATTTCGAGCTGGCCGTGGATGAGCGCGCGCTTGAGCGCCCGCCACACCCCCGGCTCGGTCAGGGCCTCCATGGCATTGATGACCAGGTAGCCGCCGTCGGCTTCGAGCAGCGAGCCGCCGCGGATGTCGGTGAAGTCCGACCGGGCCACGCCCCGCACGTCGTAGGTGCGCTGGATGGTGCCGAAAAGGTTTACGTAGGTGGGCGAGGTCTCGAGGATGACCGGGCAGACCCCTTGCTGGTCCTCGTGCCCCAGCACCGCGTTCACGCGGTACATCCAGAAGGGGTCGGCCGGGCCGGAGCTGCGCAGCAGCAGCCGCGCCGCCTCCGCCTCCTCGCCTTCAGCCTTGGTCTTGAAGAGCGACAGGTTCTCGAGAATGCTGCCGCGCACCGCTTCCAGGTGGTCGGCGACGCCGTTGTGCGGGTACTTCTCCTTCACGTCTTCGATGACGCTGTCGACCAAGGCGGAGGCCGCCTCCCGCTCCAGCAGCTCGAGCTCGAGGTTCATCGCCCGCTGCAGCTCCAGGGTCTTGCGATAGAGGACGACGAACTGGCGCTGCAGCTGCTCCTGGCGCTCGCTGATCTGGCGGGCCTGGGCGGAGTCCACCTGCCCGCCCGCCACCATCTCGTCGAGCTTTTCCAGCGGCACGGGCTGGCCCTGCAGGACCGGCACCACCGTGGTGCCGGCCCCGCCCATCTCCGCCAGGGCGAAATGGTTTTTCTTCAGCTGATCGGAGAAGCCTTCCAACATCTCCTTTTCCCGCTCGCCGTAGCGCTCGAGGATGCGCCCGCGCGCCGCCTGGAACTTGTCGTCCTCGAACAGCTGCGGGATGCGCGTGGCCAGGAAGTCAATCGCCCGGTCCATGTCCTTGCGGAAGGGGATGGCCAGGGCGCGCGGCAAGGTGAGCAGGCGGGGCTGGTCGGGGCGGTGGAAGTTGTGCACGTAGCAGCGGTCGGGCGCCGGGGCGCATTGCGGACGGATGCGCTCGAGCAGCTGCTTGACGGTGGTGGCCCGCCCGGTGCCGCTCAAGCCGCAGACAAAGACGTTGTAGCCCGCCCCGTAGAGCTCGACGCCGAGCTGCAGGGCTTTCAAGGCGCGCTCCTGCCCGATGATGCCCTCGAGCGGCTTCAGGTCGGCCGTGGTCTTGAAGTCGAACTCCGCCGGGTTGCAGCGCCAGCGGAGCTGGTCGGGGAGAACCTCGCGGGGCTTGCCAGCGGGCTTGGGGAGAGCGGGAGTCGCCATGGTTTCCCCCTTACCCCGAGGCGGCGGGGGCGGGTTCGCTCGTGTAGGCTTCGACCACCGCATCCGCCAGCGCCACCAGGATCGGCCCCAGCACAATCCCCAGCAGCCCGAAGGCCGCCACGCCCCCCAGGATGCCGATGAACACCAGCAGCCCGTTCATTTGCGTGCGCCCGCTTAGCAGGATGGGCCGCAGCACGTTGTCGGCCATGCTGACCACCAAGCCTCCGCCGATCGCCAGCACCGCGGCCTTCCCGTACGCTCCCTGAACCAGCAGGTAAACGCCGGCCGGGACCCAAACCATCCACGGCCCCACCAGCGGCAGAAAGGACAGGAAGGCCATCACCATCCCCCAGAGCACCGGGGCGCCCAGACCCAGCATCCAGAACAGCACCCCGCCCAGCAGGCCCTGCACAGCGGCCACTACAATGCCGCTGAACACGCTGGCGTAGAGCACATTGTAGGTCGTCGCAATCAAATTCTCGCGCATCCTCTCTTCCAGGGGCAAGACGCGCCGCAGCAGGCCCAGCACCACCGCCCCATCCCGGAAGAAATAAAAAGTGGCGAAGAGCGTGACGAATAGATCAAACACCAGCACCGCCACGTTGCGCGCCAGCCGCCCCACCTGCCCGGCCAGGAAGCCGGCCAGCTGCTGCAACTTCTCGCTGACGAAGGCGGCCAGGTCCTCGGGCGAGACGTTGTGGGCGGCCAGCCAGTCGAGCGCCCGTCGCGCCGGCAGCCGGTCCCACACCTGCTGGAGCGGCATCCGCCCCTGGCTCCATTCCGCCTGCACCCACTGCGCCATGTCCACCGCCTGGCTGGCCACGGCCCCGAAGACCAGCAGGCCGGGCGTGACGATCAGCGCCGCCAGCAGCAGCGTCGAGACCAGCGCCGCCCGGTTCGCGCCCGCCACCCGCCGCGCCACCCGGCGGTGCACAGGATAGAACATCACGGTGAAAATCGCCGCCCACGCCAGCGGAATCAGGAACGGCTGGAAGATGAGGTAGACCAGGTATGCCAGCAGCCCCAGCAGCACCAGAAACAGGATGCGTTCCATGCCTCTCTCCCAGCGCAGGGCCGACGCCGGCGCGGTCTGCCATTATAATGCGGCCCGGCGAGGGCACCTATGGCGGTCGGCCGCTTCAATTCCTACCAGGCGCAGGTGCTGGTGGTCCTGGCGCTGGTGAATTTCGTCAACTACATTGACCGGCAGATTATCTTTCCCCTCTTCTCCCTAATCAAGGCGGATTTTGCCTTGAGCGATTTCCAGCTCGGCCTGCTGGGCACGGTCTTCAGCATCGTGCATGCGCTGGGGACGCTGCCGCTCGGCTGGCTGGCCGACCGCACCTCCCGCGTCAAGGTCATCAGCTACGGCGTGCTTTTCTGGAGCGGCGCCACCTTTTTGAGCGGGCTGGCCGGGTCGTTCCGCTCGCTGCTGGCGGCGCGGGCGCTGGTCGGCGTGGGCGAAGCCGCCTACACCCCGGCGGCCGCCGCCACTTTGAGCGACAGCTTCCCTGAAGAGGTCCGCGCCCGCGTGCAGGGCGTGTTCAACCTGGGGATGTTCGTAGGAGGCGCCCTGGGACTGGCGCTGGGCGGCATCATCGCCGAATGGGCCGGCTGGCGCCCGGCCTTCTTTCTTGTGGGCGTGCCGGGCCTGATCCTGGCGCTCACCGTTCTCCGCCTGCCCGAGCCGCCCCGCGAGAAGAACGCGGAGCGCGTGCCGTTGCCGCTGCTGTTGCGCGTGCCCGCCTACGTGCTGGTTCTCGTCAGCGGGTGGCTCGTGACCTTCGCCGGCTACGCCTACATCAGTTGGGGGACGGAGTTCGTCATCCGCTACAAGGGCTTCGGCCTGCGGGAGGCGGGCGTAAGCCTGGGGGTGCTGCTGGTGGTGGCGGGGATCTTCGGGGTGCTGGGCGGAGCGGCGCTGGCCGACCGGCTGGCGCAGCGGTTCGTCTGGGGCCGAGTGCTGGCGGTCTCGGGAGGCTTCCTGCTCTCGGCGCCCCTGCTCTACTGGGCGCTGCACGCGCCGAGCAAGGCCGTGTTCCTCGGCGCCTTCTTTGCCGGGGCGTTCTTCATGACCTGGTACCACGGGCCGGTGACCGCCATCCTGCACGACCTCACCCCGCCGCGCGCTCACGCCACCGCCATGGGGCTGTACCTTTTCGTCGTCCACCTCTTCGCCACCACGCTCGCCCCGGCCGTCATCGGCCGGATCGCCGACCGCGCCGGGCTGCTGGCCGGGATGCACACGGCGCTGGCGGCGCAGGTGGCTGGGGGGCTGTTGTTCCTGCTGGTCATCTACTACATCCGCCGCGACGGCCTGCGCCACCCCGCCTTGGCCGCCTACCGCTGAACGCCGGCCTGCTATAATCGTCAGCACGTAGGGGAGCCCTGCCGTGCCCGACGCCTGCCGCCACCAGCGCACCCGCCTCATCGCCGAGGACGACGCCACCACCTACGTCGAGTGCCTCGACTGCGGCGAGCTGTTCGAGTCCGCGGAGCTCGACCGCAAGTCGCAGCCCGCCCCAGGTTTTGAGGAAGACCTCTCCGACGCGTAGGAAAAAGGCAGGCTAGCGCAGGAAGCCGAGCGACCCGGCCAGCCGCAGCACCTCTTCGCGGCCGACCGCCAGCGTGGCACCGCTGATCTCGCGGTCGGATTCCAGGTACTCGCGCAGGTAGGCGGCGGCCAGCGCGGCGGTTTCCTGGTCGGTGAGCGGGCGGCCGGCTCGCTCGCGGAACTCCCCGAAGGCCGGATGCGCCAGCGCCACCACCACCCCGCGGCCGTTCACCAGGAACTTGCAGTCAATGGTGTCGCTGTGCCGGGTGGCGATGGCCGACCACAGGTGCGAGAAGCGCACCGTGTGCTCTTCCCGGGTCAGCCGCGAGCGCACGCTGAAGGGCG
>MEKM01000059.1 GCA_001766965.1 Acidobacteria bacterium RIFCSPHIGHO2_01_FULL_67_28
CTGTGGGGGATGACGCCGAAAAACGTAGCCGTGGCAGAAAACGTGTCACTGTCCGAGTCATACAAAACTAGCCCGCCACCGGTTGTTGGTTCGCCAATCAAAATCTTGCGGTGGTCCCCGCTGGCTCGGATGATGCCGGCCCCGTAAATCGGCGGCAAGTCGCTTCGGAAAACGTAATTCCCTGTTGCCGGATTCCACTGGACAATGCCGCCGGGGCTGGCATAGGGGCCGCTCGTGGCCATGATGAGGACAGTGCCGTTGTTGGTGGCGACTACCGCACGCGGGTTAGTGAATGTACCCTCGAAATGGGGGAAGGGCACACGCTCCCGGATTTGGAGCGTGACCGCGTCCAAGATGTAGAAGGCCTCGGCATCCGTCCCCACGTACACCGTGTGGCCATCCGGGGCGAGGTCGAGGCTAGTCGGACTCGGCACCCAGAGCGTCGCCAGACGCTTCCGAGTCGAGGTCGAAAACACTTCCACCCGGCCCAGGAACCGGTTCGCCACAAACACTTGTTTGCGGGCGTCATCGGAAAGGGCAGCTTTCGTGGGGAGCGAGGCCATGAGGGGCTTGGGCGTGGAATCGATCCGGACGACTCCGCTTCGAAAGTGCGAGGGGAAGGCGGTGAGCAGCACATCCGCCCTGGCGTTTTTCTTTCGCCCCGCCAACTTTGCTTTGACGGTAACTTGGCAGCCCTCGCCCACCCGTTGGCAAAAAGACTTCGCGGGAGCAGCGGCAGGGGCGGTGTACCGTCCGATGTGGTTGCCCTCGGCGTCGACGCCGATGTCCGCTACCGTCCCTACTTGACTGTTGCCCCCACCGACGCAGTTCTTGCCGTTGGTGTCGCAGACCTTCCACTTGACCGTCTTGTCCGAGGTCCCGGTCACCACCGCTGTAAAATCCTGAGATTCAGCCACCTTCACGGTGGCTTGGCTCGGGGAAAGAGTGAGCGTGACTTGCGCGGTGAGTGGAAGGGAGAGAAAAGCGCTTGCGAGGAGAACTACGAGTGCGATGCGCCTGCCTGCGGGTTCTTTTAGGGTGGGTGCAGCCGTGGGACGCATGTACTTTTCGCTACCAAGCGTTTCTCTAGGTACGTATACCAAACACTACTCTCGAGCAAACGGGGCGTCAAGAAAAGCCGACTGGAAGATCTGGCTAGTAGCGGCGGAGGATGCCGATGACGCGGCCCTGGATTTGGACGTCTTTGGCGGGAAGCAGGATGGGCTCGAGCTGGGCGTTGGCGGGCTGCAAGCGCACGCGCCCGCCCGACTCGCGGACGAAGCGCTTGAGCGTGGTCTCTTCCCCGCGCACCAGCGCCACGACGATGTCCTGGTTGTTGGCGTTCTGGGTTTGCTCGCAG
Source organism: Acidobacteria bacterium RIFCSPHIGHO2_01_FULL_67_28 (assembly GCA_001766965.1). Taxonomy (GTDB): domain Bacteria; phylum Acidobacteriota; class Terriglobia; order Acidiferrales; family 2-02-FULL-67-57; genus 2-02-FULL-67-57. The sequence goes on from MEKM01000059.1 coordinate 1,361, forward strand.
ATGACGTAGTCGCCGTCGAGGATGTGGTCCTCGACCATCGACTCGCCCTTCACCTGCAAGACGAAAACGTTTTTCGAGCGCGTGAAGTCGCCGAGCGAAATCGTCTCCGGGTTCTCCACTGCTTCGACGGGCTTGCCGGCGGCGATGCGCCCCAGCAGCGGCAGCTCGACTGCGTGCCGCGCCACCGACTCCCGCACCGGCCGCGGCAGGGCGATGACTTCCACCGAGCGGCTCTGGTTGTAGCCCCGGCGGATGAACCCCTTGCGCTCGAGCGTTTGCAGGTGCTTGTGCACGGTGGCAAGCGATGTGAGCTTCAGGCCCGCGGCGATTTCTTCGAACGAGGGCGAGTAGCCGTGCCGGTTGATGAAGCCGACCAGGAAATCCAGCACCTGCTTCTGCCGCCGCGTCAGTGTCATCGTCGTGGAGCTCCTTTACCCTGAGGCCGCCAGGCCGAAGGGCCGGAAGGCGATTCCAGTCTAGGCGAATAAAAGTCGAAAGTCAAGTCCCTTCGCGCCCGATGTTCGTAGCGCGCTCCGCTGGCGGTACTATGTGCGCGGCTCATCGGCTGGATTGTCGAGGCCGAGGAGGCTCACGAGGAGGAACCGAGAATGACAATGTTGACCAAGTCCCGGGCCGCCCGGGCAGTGCTGGCGGCAGTTCTGTTGGCGGGCCCTGTGGCGGCCGAGGAGGCGAGCAAGACCCCGCCGCCGGCCGAGTCCGTCCAGGCGCAGTTGCAGCAGCAAGGGCAGCGCATCCTGGAGCTGGAGCGTCTTTTGAAGCAGCAGGCGCTGCTGCTTGAGAAACTCCAGCAGCAACTGGCGGCGCTGCCGGCGGCGGCTCCCCCGCCCGCGCCCAGTTCGGCCTCCGCTGCGGCTCCGGCCGTGCAAGGCGCGAGCCAGCAGCAGGAGGTGGAGCGGCTGACGGGCGAAGTGGACGCCCTGGCCCAGAACAGCAAGGAGATGCAGGACAAGGTCAACAACCTGGAAAAGAAAGCCGCCGATAGCGAGAAGAGCCTGGGCGCCAAAATCAAGGGCTTGGGCAACTTCGCCTTCAGCGGTGACGTCCGCCTCCGCTACGAGCCCTTCTTCGGCGGCACCCTCACCCAGGACCGCCACCGCGAGCGCGTCCGGCTGCGCTTCCACGCCATCGCCAAGTTCAGCGACGAGCTGACCGGCGGGTTCTCCCTCGCCAGCGGCGACGTGTTCGACCCCATCTCCACCAACCAGACCCTGACCGCCTTCTACACGCGCAAGCCCATCCTCATTGATCGGGCCTTCATCCAGTACGACCCCAAGTGGCTCGATCCCCTCACCCTGACCGGGGGCAAGTTCGCCTACACCTGGTACCGCACGGAGCTGACCTTCGACAACGACCTCAACCCCGAGGGCTTCTCCCAGGCGCTCTCCTGGGACTTCGACAATTCCGTCTTCAAGAAGATCACCCTGGTGGGCTTCCAGCTTCCCTTCCGGGAGACCAGCAGCTTCGACGACAGCTTCCTGCACGGCGGCCAGGTGCAGGGCTACTGGAAGTTGACCGACCGCATCAAGCTCGCCACCTACGCCGCCTTCTACAATTGGCACCGGGCCGACCCCATCCTGGCGGCGCAGGGCAACGTGACCGTGGCGGTGACCGGCGGGGCCTGCGCCGTCATCATCGGCTGCACGGTCACGCCCCCCAACACCTTCACCCTGGCGGGGAGCACGAACACCAACACGGTCGCCGCGCCCGGCAAGTTCGCCTCCAAGTTCGCCCTGCTCGACCTGATTGGGCGGCTGGACATCGACACCGGGAAGGCTCGCTGGCCGCTGATGCTCCAGCTCAATTTCGTCCAGAACACCCGCGCCTGCGCCAACGTTTTCATCGTCACCTGCAACCCGCACGACCGCCAGGGCTGGTGGGCGGAGGCGCAGCTCGGGCAGACCAAGGAGAAGGGCGACATCAACTTCGGCTACACCTTCATCCGCCTGGAGCGGGAAGCGGTGCTGGCCGCCTTCAACTTCAGCGACCTGCGCCAGCCGACTAACGAAGTCAACCACCGCATCAACGTCGCCTACCAGGCCTACAAGAACGTCACCCTGGGCTACACCCTCCTGGTCGGCCGCGCCTTGCAGACCGCCACGAGCCCGACCGCAGAAGCGTGGCTCAAGCGGATGCAGTTTGACGTGATTTACAAGTTCTAGCGCTTTACCCGGCACCAACATCGCCGAAGACGTCATCTACATCGTCGCCGGCCGCGACGTCCGCCACCCCGCCCGCGACCGCCGCTAGCAGAGCGCCGCGTCGTCCCCGCTTTGCGCTAAAGCGGCTACACCTGCTCGCCGCTGCGTTCCAGGTTGCGCATCGCCAGCGCGGCGGCCAGGCAGGCAATGGCGAGGAACAACTTCAGGGAGATGGCCCAGAACGGATAGTCGTCCCCGCTGCGAACGAACACGGAAAACAGCATGACATAGGGATTCAAGTAAAGCGGGGCCGCCACGTAGTCAGGCATCTCTTCTTCCGTCCCGCCCGGCCCGGCCTCCTGCTGCCAGTACCAGCTCATGAGTGTTGTGGCCACGAAGGTGAGCACTGTCAGGGCGATGACCACGGCGTAGCTCACCGCAGTCGAGTGCACGCTGCGGCGGAAGTAGGAGGAGCAGTAGAGACCCACAGCGCACATCGAGGCCAGCATCACCAGCGTGCACACGCTCACCAGAATCAGCTCCCGCCAGCCGACTCCGCCGAGCGCGAAGGCCAGGCTCAACACCGGCAAGGCGCTGACGAGGAGCAAGCCGAGGAACAGCAGGGAGGCGATGAACTTCCCCCACCAGATCTGAGCTGAAGTCAGCAAGCTGGTGAGCAGGGCCGCGAGGGTGCGCTGCTCCTTTTCGATGGTCAGGCCTCCTGCGCTGAACACGGGAGCGAGCAGCAGCAGCAGGGTCAACTGGGCGTAAGCGGAGACGAGGAAAATCGTCACACCCACCTCCGCGCCCTGGGGCTCGTTCAGCTCGCCGAAGCCGAAAAGGTCCTGCGTCTTGAAGAAGTAGGCGAAGGCCACGGCGCCGCTCAAAACGAGCAGATAGAGCGAAGGCAGGACCCAGCCGCGCCGCTCCCGCATGCGCTGGCGAAGCTCCTTGCGAATCATGGGGTTCATGGCCGCGGGCCTCCGAAGGCTTCCCGGTAGCGCTCTTCCAGGCCCGGGCCGCGCGAATCGAACCGCACCACCGCGACCCCGCTTCCGACCAGGTGGCGCAGGAGCGCCGCGGCCTGTTCCGGCCCCCCGGCGATTTCCACCCGCAGGCGGTTCCCGGCGTGTTCGAGCAGTCGGGCGCCGGCGAACTCCCCCGCCAGGCGCGCCGCGCCCTCCGCCTCGCCCGCCACCTCGATTTCGCAGATTACGCGGGGCGGCACGGCCTCCTGCAGGGTCAGCACGGTGCGGCCCTTGACATCGGCGGCGTTGCGGCCGTTGGCGATGAGGGCCACGCGCGAGCAGATGTCCTCGAGGTCGCTCAGGATGTGGGAGGAGATGAAGATGGTGACGCCGTCGCGGTTGAGTGCCTTCAAGTGTTCGCGGAGCTCGATGCGCGCCAGGGGGTCGAGCCCGGTGGCGGGCTCATCGAGCAGCAGCACGCGCGGCTCATGCAGCAGGGTCTTGGCCAGCAGCAGGCGCTGCTTCAATCCTAGCGACAACGTCTCCACAAAGGCGGCGCGGCGCTCGCTCAACCCCGAGCCTTCCAGGGCGCGCTCCACCACGGCGCGCTTGCGCAGCCGCGGCAGGCGGAAGGCGTCGGCGAAGAACTCCAGGAACTCGCTCACGCGCATGTCCTGGTAGAGTCCGGGCACGTCAGGCAGATACCCGATCAGGGGCTTGACGGCGCGGGGGGCGGCGGCCACATCGTAGCCGGCAACGCGGGCGCGGCCTCCGTCGGCCGGGAGCAGCGTGGCCAGGATCTTGATGAGGGTGGTCTTGCCCGCGCCGTTCGGGCCCACCAGCCCGAAGAGCTCCCCTTCCTCCACCCGCAGGCTGAACCCATCCAGCGCTCGCTGGCCGTTGTAGCTTTTCCGCAGTTCCTCGATCTCAATCATTTCTCGGGTCCGTAGGAGACGATGGTGAGGGCGAAACTCCTGCGCTGGTGGCGGACCTCGGCCAGCTCCGCGCCCGCCACGGACTCCTCGGCCAGGCCGAAGAAGACGCCGGTGCGCTGCTCAAAGACGCGTCCGCCGTCGGCCGGCCAGCCGCGAATCAGCTCCACGGGCGCGAAGGGTTGCCCGGGCAGTCGGCGCCACTCCTCCCATTCGCGCCGGGTGTCTGCGGGCTTCTGCGTTCTGCGGGAGGCCCGCTCGGTGGGGTCCTCTTCCTCACTCAAGCCACTGGGGTACTGCATAAAGAAGAGGACGCGGCCGGCGTGCCGGTCGAGGGGCTCCTGGCGGGCGGCCGTCAAGTCAACCGCGGCCCCCGGGGCGAGGGCGCCCAGGAAATAAACCTTCTCCTTGTTCACGTAGAGCGCGTCGCGGAAGGCTTGCCCGGTGTCGTTGTGCAGCCGCCCGTCGACGCGGCGCACGGTTCCCGGAAAGCGCCGGGTGTGGCGGAACTCGAAATCCTGAAAGGACCATTGCAGCAGTGACAATTCGAACCGGCGCGGGGGGCCGAGGCGCACCGTACGGCCCAGCTCCGGCTCGGGGGCGGAGACCAGGTTCATAAAGGTTGAGAAGACGGAGGGGCGCGGCTCGCCGCTGAAGATGGCCGCGCCGGGCAAAGAGAGCGTGACCGTGGCCCGGTGCGGCGCGGCGACCCGCACGCCGATCTCCATGGCGGCCAAGCCGCTGCGCTCATCCATCCAGTAGATGGCCACCTCGTCGGCGTGGAACTCGCGCGGGCGCTGGGCGGCGCTGGCGGCATAGAGCGCGGCGGCAAACGCCACCGCCACCGCGGGCACAGTTATCCAGCCCCACTCGCGTCGGCCCAGGCGGTTCAGCAGCGTAAAATTCGCCACGCCCACCAGCAAGGTGTAGACCCCGAGCCACCCCAACAGCCATCCCAGGCTGGGGAAAGAAAACGAGGTCGTCAGGCGGTGGCGCAGGTAGCCGAGCTCGGTGCTGCCGAAGCGATAGTAGATGCGCGAGCTCGGGCTCAACATCCGCTCCAGGGCGGGGCCGGAGAAGAGGCCGCCAAAGTGGGGGTCGCGGAGTCCCGCCAGCCGCACCAGCTTCCCCCGCCCGACCCACTGCGGCACACCCGTGGCGAGGCCGGTGCCGTAGGCAGCGAGAAAGCCGGAGGCGCCGCCTTCTTCGAGCAGCACCAAGCGGCTCCCGAGCCGGAGGTACTCTTCCAGCGCGTCCCGTTCGGCCGGGGTCAAGCCGTCCGCCCGGCGCGCCAACACCACGGTGTGGGCGGCGCTGTACGCCCACCACATCGCGGGCGGCTCGCGTACCGCCACAAATCTCATCTCTCTGCCTTTTTGGGCCTGTTCTTCGGGCGTGCCGCTGAAAGTGATGCGGCTTTGAACGTCCTGGCAGAGTTTCTCCTGGTCGCACACGATGGCCACTACCGCATCGTAGACGGGGTAGTCGAGCTTCCGGCGCGCCCGACCGACGAGCTGCCCGGCGGCATCGCGGAGGTCGACCACCAGAAATAGGTCTTCGGCGATGGAGTATCCGATGGCCCACCAAGAAATCAGCACCGGAACGTCCACGAACCGGGTCTCGCCCGCATCGCAGGAGATTTCTTGGGAGAAGGTGTCGGTGCGGTCGAGGCGCTCGTTCACGCGAGCGACGATCTTGAGGTGCAGAGTAAGCGTTTGGGGCTGGGCGCGCGTGTTGGTTACTTGCAGCCGGATGCGCGTGGGATGAGGCGCTTGGGCGTAGTAGCCGCGCAGGCCCACGTCTTCGATCTGCACTGTGCCCGCGGCCAGGCCCGCCGGGACCAGCAGCAACACTCCGAGGACTACAAGGCCCCGCACTAGCGGCTCCTCGGGGAGAGTTCTTGGCTACATCCTACTCGCTTGGCGCCCGGTTTCCAAGCTCTGCGGCCCTACTGTGGGGGCAGCAGGGCGATGCCGGCGGCGGCAACCTGCTGGCGGAAGTCGGCCACCTTCGTGGCAAAGAGTTGGTCGTTGTCGGCCAGCACCTTTTCAGCCAGCGCCTCGGCCTGGCGCAGGTAGTCGAGATTGGCCGGGGTGGGCGCCTCCCACGACGACCCCACGGCGCGCAGGGCGTAGCTGACCTTTGACCAGGCGTCGGTGGGGGCGGTGAGGCCCTTGGCGTCGGGCGGCCGCCACAGGCGCTTTTCCACGGCGTTGAGCGCATCCTTCAGGGCTTTGGCCGACTTGCGCAGCTCCTTGACCTCGGGCGGGTCTTCTGCGTTCGGGTCTTTCTTGCGCTCGGCGAGCTTCTTGAGCACCACGTCAACGTCGTCGCGTGTGCTGCGGAGGCGCTCGATGGCCTCCGTCAGCCGCTCCTGGAGCCGGCCGGCGCGCTCGATGGTCTGCCAGTTGGCCTGGCGGTCTTCCGGCG
>MEKM01000060.1:0-465 GCA_001766965.1 Acidobacteria bacterium RIFCSPHIGHO2_01_FULL_67_28
TATCTCGCGCCAATGGGGAGCTGACCGTGAAAGTGAACATTCGCCAGCGGGGCCACGCCACCATCCTGGACGTGGACGGCCAGATCACTTTCGAGAGCACGCCGGGACTGCGCGACCACTTGCTGGAGGCCCTGAAGCAGAAGGGCACAGTGCTGGTCAACCTGGGCCAGGTGGCCTACATGGACAGCTCCGGCATCGCTACCCTGGTCGAGGGCCTCAAGGCCGCCCAGACCCGCAAGGCCAGCTTCGGGTTGTTCGGCTTGACCAAGAACACCCGCAGCGTCCTCGAGCTGGTGCGCCTCGACAAGGTGTTCAAGATCTTCGAGAACGAAGACGAGGCCCTGCGCCAACTGGCCTCGGCCACCCCCCCAGAGCCCGCCTAGACCCTCATGACCGCCTGGCTGGCATTCGTGGGCCGGAATACCCTGGCGATCTTGCGTTACGCCGGGGGTGTCTCCCGGCTGG
>MEKM01000060.1:512-1649 GCA_001766965.1 Acidobacteria bacterium RIFCSPHIGHO2_01_FULL_67_28
GGTCTGCGGGTCCGCGCCACCCTCCACCAGATGGTTCTCATCGGGGTGAACGCCATCCCCATTGTCTCTCTCATCGCGCTCTTCGTGGGTTTGATCCTCGCCTTCCAGACCGCTTACGAGCTGCGCAAGTACGGGGGCACGGTGTTCGTGGTGAACCTGGTGGCGGTGGCCATGACGCGGCAACTGGGTCCGCTGATGACCGCGGTCATCGTCGCCGGGCGCTCGGCCTCCTCCTTCGCGGCCGAGCTCGGCACCATGAAAGTGAACGAGGAGCTGGACGCCCTGGAGACGCTGGGCCTGAACCGGGTGAAGTTCCTGGTGGTGCCCAAGTACCTGGCGCTGCTGCTGATGATGCCCTGCCTGACCTTGCTGGCCGACTTCATGGGCATCGTGGGCGGCTCGGTGTTCACCACCAGCGAGCTGGGCATGCCCCTTAACTACTACTGGTCGCGCGCCCTCGACGCCCTGCTGCTGAAGGACATCCTCTCGGGGCTCATCAAGAGCGTGGTCTTCGGCATCATCATCACCGAAGTCGGCTGTCACGAAGGCTTCTCCGTGCAGGGCGGCGCCGAGGGCGTGGGCCAGGCGACCACGAGCTCGGTGGTGACTTCCATCACCCTCATCATTGCCGCTGACGTGTTTTTCAGCGGGCTCTTTTACTTCATCTGGTAGGGAGCATGGACGAGCGCGACCCCATCATCCGTGTCGAGGGCCTCACCACCCACTACGGCTCCCGGCGCATTTTGAACAACATCAACCTGGAGATTCGTCCCCGCGAAACCATGGTGCTCCTGGGCTCGAGCGGCACCGGCAAGAGCACCTTGCTGCGCCACATCCTCGCTCTGGAAAAGCCCACCCACGGCCACATTTACATCAAGGGCATGGACGTCTGCCACTGCCCGGACGAGCAAATGAATGAGCTCCGGCGGCACATGGGCGTCCTTTTCCAGAGCGGGGCGCTCTTCGGCTCCATGTCCTTGGGCGACAATGTGGCCCTGCCGCTGCGGGAGCTGACCCGGCTGGACGAATCCACCATCCAGGTCCTGATTCGGCTGAAGCTCGACCTGGTCGGCCTGTCGGGCTTCGAGCAGCTTTCGCCCTCGCAGTTGAGCGGCGGCATGCGCAAGCGCGCCGGGC
>MEKM01000060.1:1665-9368 GCA_001766965.1 Acidobacteria bacterium RIFCSPHIGHO2_01_FULL_67_28
CGCGCCGGGCTGGCGCGCGCCCTGGCCCTCGACCCGGAGATCCTGCTCTTCGACGAACCTTCCGCGGGGCTCGACCCCATCACCGCCGCCGGCATCGATGCCCTGATTCTGAAGCTCAAGGAAACCTTCCCCATGACCATCGTGGTGGTGACCCACGAGCTGGTCAGCGCCTTCCTGATCGCCGACCGCATCGCCGTGATGTTCAACGGGGAGATCATCGCCCTGGGGACGCCGGAGGAAATCCGCCAGAACCCGCATCCCCGCGTGCAACAGTTCTTGAATCGAAAGCCCGAGGAGATGGAACGCGACCACGACGCTTATCTGCGGTCGCTGACCGCCCCCTCGTGAGAGCCCCTGCGAGGTGACCGTCATGGAACGTAGCGAAGAGGTCAAAGTCGGGCTGTTTGTCGTGGGCGCGGTGGTGCTGCTGGTGCTCGCCCTGGTGCTGGTTGGCGGGCTGAATCTCTTCCAGCAGCCGCGCAACCGCTACACCGTGCGCACCCACTTCGCCGGCGGCATCGAGGAAGGCGCTCCGGTGCGCTATGCCGGCATGAAGGTGGGGCGGGTGGACAAGCTCGCCCTCGACCCGCAGGACGCCTCGCGCGCCGTCATCAGCTTGAGCGTCTACCCGGAAACCCCGGTGCACGCCGACAGCACGGCCAAGGTCACGTCTTTGGGAATGCTGGGCGAGAACTACATCGAGATTACTCCGGGTGAAGATCCCAAGGCCCAGCCTCTCCCCTCGGGGAGCGAAATCCTCGCCAAAGATTCCGTGCAGTGGGGAGAGCTCGTGGATCAGTTCGGCGGCGCCACCGACGAAGCCAAGGCGCTGTTGCAGGAGGCCCGCCCGCGCGTCCGCCAGGCGCTCGACAACATCAACGACCTGACCGACGAGGAGAACCGCCGCCGCGTGCGCAGCGCCCTCGCCCGCATGGATCAAATCCTCACCGACTCCCAGCCGCGGGTGAAGACCGTCCTCTCCAACTTCGAGAGCTCGAGCGCCAAGATCGACAAGTTCATGGACGAAATCAAGGTGACCCGGGCGAACCTGGACGAGCTGCTCAAGAACTGGAGCAGCCTGGCCGGGGGCGACCAGGCCGAGGTGCAGCTCACCCTGCAGAAGCTGCGCGACACCCTGGCCCGCGGCGAGCACGCCATGGAGGAGATCCAGCGCCTGCTGGAAGCCAACCGGGAGAATCTGGACGTCACCCTGGAGAACATCCGGATGTCGTCGGAGAACGTGCGCGAGATCAGCGACACGGTCAAGCAGCGTCCCTCCAGCCTCATCTGGAGCAAGAACCCGCCCGATCGCCGGCCGGGAGAGGCTCCGAAGAAGTAGCTGCTAGCGGCGCTCGAGCACGGCGGGCACGTCCCGCTCCTCAATCGTGACCCGCGCCTCCACTTGTTCGCCGGCGTTGCTGACTTCCACCCGGGCCAGGAGACCGCTAAGGCCGGGGTGCGTTCTCTGCGTCTGCCAGCTGTGCGCCAGCAGCCCCGTTTGCAGCAGGTGGGAAAGAGTTTCCGCGTCGGTGGCCGAGTTGCACGAGACTTGAAAGACGATGGACGTCTGCTGCCCGAAGGCGATTTGGAGAGTGGAAGCGCGAAAACCGCCGGCCACGCGGGCATAGTCGTCGAACTTGACGACTTCAGGAAACAGCCGGCGTACCGCCCCGGGCGTGGAGCGCGCGTCGAAAACCGCCCAGGCCGGCGCCCGGCCGTTGACTTCGTTCACGCGAGAGATCAGCGCTTGATTCCGCGACAAGTCCGGGCGGCCGCCGAAGCGCGTTTCCAGCATCAGCTCCAGGCCCGCCCGGTGACCGAAGGCGACCGTGGTCGCGTCGAGAAAGGTCACGGAGAAGTCCTTCGCTCCCCGCTCGCCCCGGTAAGGGTACAGACTCTGGCCGCGGTAGGCATCGATCGGCAGCCGCTGCTGTAGGAAGAATTGCTCCGCCAGCTCGGGGCGGAACCGGCCCTGGGCGATCCCGAGCAGGACTTCCCGCCCGGGCGTCGCGCGGACCGGCGCCCGCACCCAGGCCACCCAGTCCAGGTTTTTTTCCGGGTCAATTCCCAGCGAGCGCAGGAAGCGCTCGTAAGCGGCCGCGCGGGGAGTCAGCAGCCGCTGGCGCAAGAGGTCGTAGTGGGGGGAAGAGCGGAGCGCCTGGAGGTCCACGAAAGCGACCAGGCTGCTCTCCTGCGGCAGCAGGTAGAGCGCGTCGCTGCGCAGCGCGCTCTGGCTGGCGCCGGGTGGCGCCAGGATGAGAACGGCAAGCAGCGCCGGAAGTAGTCTCACCAGTTTCGGTCTTAGCATCGGACTTCCTGGACCAGAGGTCTTGCCGGAACCCCGCTACCGGCTGACCGGGGTCGCCTCTCCCAGCCGGGCCTCCAACTCGGCCGCCCGGCTGCGAGCGCGCTCGCGAAAGCCGGCATCACGAATCCCGTCGAGATTGATCTTCACGTTCTCGAGCGCTCCTTGCAGGGCCGCCCGGCCCAGATGGATTCCAGTCTTGAGGTCGGAGGCCATGTTGGGGCTGGAAATGGGCCCGAGCTGCGCCAGGTGCTTGAGCACGCGCCCCGTCGCCTGAGCGACCTGTAAGGGAACTTCCGTGGCGCCCTGGCTGGCGCGCTCGATGGCGGCGTCGCGCGACTGTTTGTCCGCGTCCGTGCCCTTGGGCAAGCGATAAGCGGCCAGCACCGCCTCGTAACTGGCGGCGTCGCGCTCGATGGCGCCTTGGAGCTGCTCCCGCAGTTGGGCGAGCTCCGCCGCATGGCGCTGCAGCGCTTCGGCATGTTCGGCGTGCGCCTTCTTGCTGGCGGAGAGCTTGGCGACCATGTGCCCGAGCGCCGCCGCCAGCGCCCCGGCCAGCGCCGCGCAGGAGCCGCCCCCCGGTGTGGGCGCCGGTTCGGCCACCGCGTCCAGAAAGGGTGCAGCCAGGGCCGAGAGCCCCGCAGCTTTCTTTTCGCCCAGCACGGTCGCCAGGCGGTTCTCGAGGATCTGTTGCTGCGGATCGAAGTTTTCCAGCTGCAAGTAAAAGTCGGCCGCGGCTTCGAGCGCCTTCTTGGGGATGAGCCCGACCACTTCACTGCCCACGATGGAGATGCCGCGCTGCGTCGCCTCGCTCTTGACCGTCTCAAAGACGCGGAAGATGGAGGTGCGCTCGAAGTCGGTCAGGTTGATGGACACCTGGGCGAGGTTTCGCGCCTTCAGCTCCACCCCCATCGCCTTGACGCAGGGCATCCCGCCGCTCGAAAAGCGGATCTTCTTGGCGATCTCCTTGGCCACCTTCACGTCCGGCGTGTTCAGGTTGATGTTGTAGGCGATGAGGAACTTCCGCGCTCCGACCACAGTGGCGCCGGCCGTAGGATGCAGGCGGCGCTCGCCGAAGTCGGGGGCGCGGTCGGGATTGGTCGCCGCTTCCTCGCGCAGGCCCTCGAACTGGCCCCGGCGGATGTTTTCCAGGTTCACCCGGTCGGGCCGCGTGGCCGCTTCTTCGTAGAGGTAGACGGGAACCCCGAAGCGTTTCCAGATTTGCTCGCCGACGTGGCGGGCCAGCGCGACGCACTCTTCGATGGTCACGCCCTCGATGGGGACGAAGGGGACGACGTCGGCGGCGCCGATGCGGGGATGCGCGCCCTGGTGCTTGGTGAGATCAATCAATTCGGCGGCCTTGCCCACGCCGCGCAGCGCCGCCTCGGCCACCGCCTCTTTCGGCCCGACGATGGTGATGACCGAGCGGTTGTGGTCGGCGTCCATTTCGCGGTCGAGCAGCGACACGCCCGCGACCGAGCAGAGCGCCGCGACCAGCGCGTCCACTTTCGCCTTGTCGCGCCCCTCGCTGAAGTTGGGGACGCATTCGACCAGGGAAGGCAAGGGAGTCTCCTCTAGGGGGTCTTGGCGGTTGCGGGTGTGTCGGCGGTGAGCTTGCTGGCGTACTTGTCGAACCAGAGATTGACTTTGTCTTTGCCGACCTCGCGCTCGAGGTACGCGCGGTAGTCCATCAGCAGCGCTGCTGTCCGTCCCAGCGGCCGCCGCCGGTTCGGGTTCATCCCCCGCGACACCAGCCAGCGGTGGAAGTCCAGCGGGCGGGCGTCCGCGGCTTCTTTAGGGTTGGAATCGGCCGGTGGCGTCATAGATTGCTTGTCCCCGCTTGAGAGTCCAGCGGCAGAGGTTGACCCCGAAATAATACGGGATTTCCCGGTAATCGCAAAGCTCGAAGGCGCACAAATCCGCCTGCTTGCCCGGCTCGAGCGAGCCCACCCGGTCGGCCCGGCGCAGGGCGTGCGCGCCGTTGAAGGTGGCGGCGGTGATGGCCTCGGCCGGCGTCATCCGCATCTGGGTGCAGGCGAGCGAAAGGATCATCGGCATCGAGACCGTGGGCGAAGTGCCGGGGTTGAAGTCGGTGGCGAGCGCGACCGCCGCGCCCGCGTCAATCAAAGCCCGCGCCGGGGCATAGGCGGCCTTGCCTAAGTGAAAAACAGGGCCGGGGAGGAGCGTGCAAATTGTACTCGAGCGCGCCAGGCGGCGGATGTCGTCGCGCTTGACCCGCTCCAGGTGGTCTACGCTCACGGCGTGCAACTGCGCGGCCAGGTGCGCGCCGCCGGTGCGCGCCAGCTGCTCGGCGTGCAGCCGCGGCTCCAGTCCACAGACGCGTGCGGCGGTCAGAATGAGCCGCGCCTGCGCCGGCGTGAACGCCCCGTGGTCGCAGAAGACGTCGCAGAACTCTGCCAGCCCGCGGGAGGCAATGGTGGGAATCATCCGCCGCACCAGCAGCTCCACATAGGCCTGCGAGCGCTTCTTGTATTCGCGCGGTACGACGTGGGCGCCGAGAAAGGTCGGAACGATTTCGAGCGGGCCTTCGCGGTTGAGCCGGTGCAGGACTTCAAGAATCTTGATTTCAGATTTCAGATCGAGGCCGTAGCCGCTCTTGGCTTCGAGCGTGGTGGTGCCGTGGGCGGCGAACTCCGCCAGCCAGTTCCGGCCCTGCCGCAGAAGCTCCTGGCTTGGAGCGCGCCGGAGCTTCTTGACCGTGGAGAGGATGCCGCCGCCGCGGCGGGCGATTTGCTCGTAGGTCGCGCCTGCGATGCGCTGCTCGTATTCATCGGCGCGGCTCGAGGGGAAGACAAGATGCGTGTGGCTGTCCACGAAGCCTGGCAGGACAACGAACTCCCGGGCGCTGATCTTTTCGGCTTGCCGCGCCAGTGGATGGCGCTCGACGCGGCGGGTCGGGCCCACGGTCTCGATGCGGCCCTCGCTGATGAGCACGGCGCCGTCGCGGATGATTCCGAGTTCGCGGAGCTGCCGCCCGCGGCGTGGCCCCGAACCCTCGGGGCGTGAGCCGGCCAGGGTCACGAGCTGGCGGCAGTGGGTGATGAGCAACGGACGCGGCGGCATTGACTCCCCCGAAAGCGGGGCTAGAATAGCAAAGGAACAGTAGCGCAGGGGAGGGAAGTGCGATGCCGCTCTATGAGTACACCTGCAAGGAGTGCGGGAAGGACTTCAGCCGGGTGATGACCCTGCGCGAGCACGAAGCGGGCGAGGTCGAGTGCCCGCACTGCAAGAGCAAGAGCGTGGAGCAGAAGCCCGCCATCTTCTTTGCGGTCACTTCGAAAAAGAGCTGACCGAAGAGGAGAAACTCTCATGCCCGCCAAGGCTGCGGCGGAGGACATTCCCAAGGGCCCCTGCCGGTTCGGCCGCAAGGAATTGATTTTGCGTTTCTGGCAGGCCATTCCCAGCACGATTCCAGCGGTGAACCGCGTCGTCGCGCGCGTGTTGCGGGTGGCGCGGGCGATGGAGTGCGCCAAGGGGCATCTCGACAAAGTCGAGATCGCCCTGCGCGAAGCGCTCAACAACGCCATCGTTCACGGCAGCCGGGGCGACCCGAAAAAGAAGGTCGCGGTCTGCTGCCTCTGCGCCGAAGACAAGGGGATGCTGCTCGTGGTCGAAAACTTCGGCCCCGCTTTCGACCCCACAAAGATCCCCGACCCCACCAAGGCCGAGAACGTTTTTTCCCTTCACGGCCGGGGGATTTTCCTAATGCGGCAGATGATGGACGAGGTGGCCTACCGCAAGGGCGGCCGCAAGGTCATCATGAAGAAGGCTGCCCGCCGCCAGTTGGCCTAGCACCCACTTTTCTTCTGCTCCGTTGTTCATCATCGCCCCAGCCCAAGAAGTACCCGATGAGCTCCAGGATTACGCCGAGGATTACGCCAGCCACGGCACCCGGGAACCAGGAGAGGGTTCCTATCCAGACATACGCGAGGACAGTGACTAAGATAGCAAGAGCAATTGCATACAGAGTCCAGAACCACTTGTTGGACAGAGACGCCATGAGTGCTAGAGCATTGGCATCTTGACACCGCGCTGGCGGGCAAATTCCAGGGCTTCGGGGTAGCCGGCGTCGGCGTGGCGGGCGATGCCGATGCCGGGGTCGTTGGTGAGCACGCGCTCGAGCCGCGCGTCCATCTCGTCCGTGCCGTCGGCGACGATGACCTGCCCGGCGTGCTGCGAGTAGCCGATGCCGACGCCGCCGCCGTTGTGGATCGAGACCCAGCTCGCGCCGCTCACGGCGTTGAGCAGGGCGTTCAGCAGCGGCCAGTCGGCCACCGCGTCCGAGCCGTCGCGCATCTTTTCGGTTTCGCGGAAGGGAGAAGCGACCGAGCCGGTGTCGAGATGGTCGCGCCCGATAACGATGGGGGCCTTCAATTCGCCCTTGCGCACCAGCTCGTTCAGCCGCAGGCCGAACTCGGCCCGCTCGCCGTAGCCGAGCCAGCAGATGCGCGCCGGCAGGCCCTGGAACTTGACCCGCTTCTCTGCCAGCGGAATCCACCGCGCCAGCACGCGGTCCTTCGGAAAAAGCTCGAGCACCAGCCGGTCGGTGCGGTGGATGTCGGCGGGCTCACCCGAAAGCGCCACCCAGCGGAACGGCCCGCGGCCTTCGCAGAACATCGGCCGGATGTAGGCCGGCACGAACCCGGGGAAGGCGTAAGCCTCGGCCACGCCGTGCTCGTAGGCCATGGTGCGGATGTTGTTGCCGTAGTCGAAGGTAACCGCGCCCAACCGCTGCAAGCGCAGCATGCCTTCGACGTGGCGGGCGATGGACTCGAAGGAGCGCTTCAAGTAACCGTCGGGGTCTTTCCGGCGCAGCTCGGCGGCCTGCTCGACAGCGAGACCCGAGGGGATGTAGCCGTTCAACGGGTCGTGCGCGCTGGTCTGGTCGGTCAAGAGGTCAGGCACGACGCCGCGCTCGGCGAGCGCGGGAATCACGTCGGCGCAGTTGCCGACAAGGCCGACGGAAACGGCCTCTTTCTTGCGCAGCGCCTCCTTCAGGATGCGGAGGGCTTCGTCGAGGTCGTTCACCATGATGTCGCAGTAGCCGGTCTTGACCCGGCGCTTGATGCGTTCCGGGTCGACCTCGACGCCGAGGAAGCAGGCGCCGTTCATGGTGGCGGCGAGCGGCTGGGCGCCGCCCATCCCGCCGAGGCCGCCCGAGGCCACGAGCTTGCCGGCGAGGTCGCCGGCGAAGTGGCGCTCGCCCGCGGCCGCAAAGGTTTCGTAGGTCCCTTGCAGGATCCCCTGCGTGCCGATGTAAATCCAGCTCCCCGCGGTCATCTGCCCGTACATCATCAAGCCCTGCCGCTCGAGCTCGCGGAAGTGCTCCCAGTTCGACCAGTGGCCGACGAGGTTGGCGTTGGCGATGAGGACGCGC
>MEKM01000061.1 GCA_001766965.1 Acidobacteria bacterium RIFCSPHIGHO2_01_FULL_67_28
GGCGCGGGCGCGCCGGCGCGGCGCAGTGGCTCATCGGCGGCGCCGGAGTAGCGCTGGGGTTGCTCGGACTCGCGCTCGACGCGCTGCCTGTGCAAATGTTTTCGGTCTACGACTTCTGGCACACGAGCCCGAACTTTTTCCTAGTGCGCGTGGGCGTGCTGCTCGTGATTCTTTCGCTGGTGTACGGCTGGTGCCGGGTGAAGCCGGGACGGTGGTGGAGTCCGGTGGAGCAGCTAGGGAAGACGTCGCTCTTGGTCTACTGGGTGCACATCGAGTTCGTCTACGGGCGGTTTTCGATTCTGCCGAAGCGCACCAGCTCAATCGAGCTCGCCACGCTCGGCTTGCTCGGTATCATCGTGGCGATGACGCTGCTCTCGCTCCTCCGCACCCGCCTGAAAAGCCGCCGCCTGCGGCTTGCCCGAGCCTAGTCGGCACCTAGGGGAAGTGGGCCCGCTAGTTAACCCCGAATTCCCGCTTTACTTCAGGCTGTCGCAAGAGCCAAATAATCCACCAACAAAAAAGGCCTTGGTAGACAACCTCCACGACGAAGGAAAGATAGCCAATACCGAAAAACCACTTGAACGTCACACCGGCGACAAGCCACAGGCACGCTAGCACCATAGCCGGTCGGCGCGCCCACTTCTTCAGTCGGGAGAACCCGATGCAAGTCGTCGCGTACGCAACGGCGAGAAACAGCATGCCCCCGACAACAACTATTTGCAGCGAATGATTCTCGCCCAATTCGACCGCGTGGCGCGTCCACGATCTTTGCGAAAACTGGTCGCGCGACGAGGGGCTGAAAGCCGCTAGGCGAGCGAGGTCGAGCGCGATCCAGTAAAACGCTGTTACTGACCACGCCCGGAGAAGGGCGAACAGGACAAAGAAGAATCCCGTCAGTTTGACCACCGCGATGGTGTGCTGTTGTACGAATTCAATAAAGCTAGACCGCAAGTTCACAGCTTCTCGGCTAGACGCGGATGATGCGGTTGTGGATGGCGTAGAGGATGAGCTCGAGGCGGTCGGAGACGCCGAGCTTGGAGTAGATGCTGGTCAGGTGGTTCTTGATGGTGGCTTCGCTGACGCCGAGCTTGTCGGCCACTTCTTTGTTGCGCAGTCCCATGGCCACGCAGCGGACGACTTCCATCTCGCGGCTGGAGAGGCGGGCGTCGCGCTGGCCGCTGACGCCGGGCGGGGCGGCGGGTTTGCTGACGAGCGTCTCGAGCGCCTGGCTCAAGATGGGGTTGTCGATCCAGACTTCGCCGTCGTAGACCTTGCGGATGCTCTTCGGGAGCAAGGCCGGGTCGGCGTCCTTGAAGACGATCCCGCGGGCGCCCAGGCGCACGCCGCGGACGGCTTTGTCGCGGTCGGCGTTCGACATCATGAGAATCACTTGGGAGCGGAGCTTGCGCTTGGCGAGCTCGGACAGCACCTCGATGCCGTCCATCACCGGCATCTTCAAATCGAGCAGCAGGACGTCGGGGGAAAACTTTTCGACCAGCAGGATGGCCTCCATCCCGTTCGAAGCTTCTGCGACCATGGTCAGGTCGGACTCCGGCTCGAGCAGCTTGCGCACGCCGAGGCGGAAGAGCGGATGGTCGTCTGCGACGCCGACTTTGATAGTGGGTTTGGCGGCCACCGTGACCCCCGTCCTAGTCTCCCCCGAGAGTGCTATGACTATACCAGAATCGCTGGGTAGGGAGTCAATCCCTTGACTCCCTTCCCATGACCCTCGTGGCCTTGACAGGGGTTGCCGCGGTTGGCAAGATGGAGTCGCCGCCTGTTTTCCCCCGCTCATTCAAGGAGCGGGTTTCTTGTCGGGCCGAAGTGGCGGAATTGGCAGACGCGCTGCGTTCAGGTCGCAGTGGCCGCAAGGCCGTCGGGGTTCGAGTCCCCGCTTCGGCACCAAATTTTCCGCAGGAAAATTTGCCCTGAGCGAGTCCCGATGCCGTCGGGACGAGCCGAAGGGCACGACTCGGCAGCCCCGTCTACCTTAAATTTCAGATTTGAGATTTCAGACTCGCGCCTTCCGCCGGGTTGAGGGCGGGCGACTAAGAGTGCGGGGCGAGGTACAAGGGCCGCGCCAGCCGCAGCGCGGTGAGCAGGCGGATGAGCGGCCAGGAAGGATCGAACTCTCCTCGGCGCACGCTGAAGCGCGCCGAGGTGGGGAACTCGTGGTGGTTGTTGTGCAAGCCTTCGCCGGCCGTTATCCAGGCGACCGACTGCAGGTTGGTGGCGGTGTTCTCGAACGTCTGGTAGCCGACGGCGTGGCCGGCGCCGTTGATGATCGCGTTCAGAAAGATGTAGATGCTGGCCTGGAGAATGTACGCCACTCCGCCGGCGAACGGCCCGAGCAGCAGCACAAAGAGAACAATGCCGAGCGCGGGACCCAACACGCCGTGGCGGAAGAAGTGCCGGTCGAGCCAGTCGTTGCCGACGTCGGGCGCAAAGCGGGCGAGCGTCTCCGGGTTGCGGGTTTCGCGCAAATAGTAGAAGGCGTTGCCGAGCAGGATGCGGCCCAGGCCTTTCAGCTTGGGGCTGTGCGGGTCGCCTTCCTGGTCGGGATAGCGGTGGTGCTTGCGGTGCACGGCCACCCACTCTTTGGGGACGATGCCGGTGAACAGCCACACCTGCAGTCGCATGAAAAAGGCGGCGGCCGGATGCATCACCAGAGCCCGGTGGGTGAGCGCGCGGTGCAGATAAATCGAGGTGCAGAATGTCGAGAGCTGCACGGTGAGGAGGACGAGCGCCAGCGCGTACAGCCAGGTCACGATTCGAGTCCAGGGCGAAGTGTCGCCCGACGAGCCGTCCGGACGGCGTTCTCCGGGGAAAAAAAAGATGGGAGCCGGACGGGTGTCCGTCCGGCTCCCGGGTCGGTCTAGACTTGGACGACGTTGGTGGCCTGGAAGCCCTTGGGCCCCTTGGTCACCTCGAACTCCACCGTCGCGCCTTCCGTGAGGTTGCGGTACCCCTCACCCTGGATGGCGGAGAAGTGGACGAACACGTCCTCGCCCGACTGGCGTTGGATGAACCCGTAGCCCTTCGAAGCGTTGAACCACTTGACCGTGCCTTGCTCTCTTCCGTTGCTTGTCACTTAGGTGTTGCTCCTTGTTGTTGGTGCTGTCTGCTTCTCTCGAACGCTTCGAGGCTGACACAACAAAAGGCCGCGAGTTTGAGTCTCGCGGCCCCTGAGTTCAACTCAAAAGCTGTTACAAGAGCTTCAAACGCAAGGGCACTCTAGCACGCTTTCCTCCGGCTGCCTAGCACTATTTTTCAGCCCGGCTCCCCGGGGAGCCCGGTAGCGTCCAGCCAGTCGGCGGCCGGCGTGGCGTCGGCGGCCCCGGCGCGGGCCGGGGGGAACGACCCGGCCTTGTCGGTCGGCCCGGGAGGCGTCATGCGTCCGGAGACGCGTCCGGACGCATGGGAGGGCCATTCCACCCCTCGACTCCGCTCGGGGTGCCCTGAGCGAAAGTCGAAGGGCAGGAACGGGCCGGGAGGCCAAAGGGCAGGGAAATACAGGGAGGTTGACGCCTCGCCGGCGGCGGCGTATAAGGGGAGCCACGTTTCGCATCCCGAGGATAGAGTTCAAATGGCGCCCACGGAAACTCCTTCTGGCGAACGCCGCCGCAGCGCGCGCACGCTGCAAAAGGTTCCGGTGCAGGTGGCCGGGCAAGGGGCCAACGGCCAGGCGGTGAACGAGGCGGGCGAGGCTGTGGTGATCAGCGCCCACGGCGCATTGGTCAAGGCCAGCGCCGAGCTGCGCTCCGGCAGCGAAGTCGAGCTGGAGAATACCCAGACGCGCCAGCGCGCCCGCTTCCGCGTCATCTGGGCCACCGCCAAGCCGCTGGAAGGGAAGTGGGACATGGGGGTGGAATTGCAAGCCGGCCAGGCGGCTCCCTGGGCCGGCGCCTAAGCGCGGTGCCCCGGCTCTTCCAGTTTTTCGCGTACTCTTCTTTCCCCGTGGTGCTAGAATCGGCTCTGGTGGGCCCGCACGTCCCTCCTCCCCTCCCGGGGGGAGAAATTCGTTCGGAGGGAGTCGGCTATGCTGCTAAGCGTATCGGTGGTGTTCGTGATGCTGGTCGCCTGGCTGGCGGTGACCGCCCTGCTGATCGTGCTGGCCATCGTCCGGGCCGTCATCAGCCTCCGCGAAGAGGATCAACTCTACATCGACCCGGGCGAAGAGAAGCTGCTGGCCGAGCAGCGGGAGATTGTCGCCAAGCTGGATCGGCTCCGCCCCTACCTCATCGGGAGCCTCGTGGCCTCGGTGGTGCTGGGACTGGCCACCTTCGGCCTGTGGGTGTACCGCCAGCTAACCACTGCCGGCTAGGGCGCCCCCGGCGCGGGCTTCTCCGGCGGGCGCGGCGGCATGAGCGCTGACGTATGGTTGTGAACGATGATCCAGCGCCCGTGGCGCTTCTCCAGCAGTAGCGTGGTGTGCCCCACGGCGGCCACGCCCTCCTTCCCCAGCATCCCGGCAAAGCGCCACTGGTAGACCGCCCAGGCGAAGTTGCCCCGGCGGGTGATGCGGGTGTTGTCGCGGATAAGCTCGACCCCGGAGAGGTTGGAGTGGATCTGCCGGTAGCGCCCTTCGGCGACGCTCCAGCCGACGAGCGGGGGGTTGTAGTCGCCGGGGACGATGCTGACGTCCGGGGCGTAGTACTGCCCCATGGCGGTGTAGTCGCCAGCCCGGTAGGCGTCGATGACGGCGGCGATGACCGCCTCGATCTTCTCCTCTTCGGTGGGCCCGGCCGTTGCCAACCCCCCGGCCAGCAGGAGCACCAGCAGGAGCGCGCTCGCCACTCGTTTCATCGCCCACCTCCATCGCTCCCGCCCGCGCGGGAGCTCGCCGCTATCTTTTTCCGTCCCGCCGCACTACAATAGCCGCCGCTTTGCCGATTCGCAACCGGGAAGATTCGCTCCTCGGATGAAGATTCTCGTCCTCAACTGCGGCAGCTCGTCGGTCAAGTTCCAGTACATCGAAACCGACCTGGAGCGCATCGACCGCAACCAGGACCGCCGCCTGGCCTCCGGGCTGGTGGAAAAGATCGGCACCCCGGAGGCGGCCGCCTCCTGCCAGGCCGGCGAGCGCACCACCCGCGACGTCGGACTCGAAATCGCCGACCACCACGCCGCCATCGCCAAGGTCGTCGCCATGCTCCAGCAGACCGGGGCGCTGGCCGACCCCAAGGAGATCCACGCCCTCGGCCACCGCGTCGTCCACGGCGGCGACTTCCAGAGCTCCCAGCTCATCACCGCCGAGGTTCTCAAGAAAATCGAAGAAGCGGTCGAGCTCGCGCCCCTGCACAACCCGCACAACCTCAAGGGCTACACCGTCTGCCGGGAGCTCTTCCCCGACCGGCCGCACGTGGCCGTCTTCGACACCGCCTTCCACCAGACCATGCCGGCGCGCGCTTATCTCTACGCGCTGCCCTACGACCACTTCCGCCGCCACCGCATCCGCCGCTACGGCTTCCACGGCACCTCGCACCGCTACGTCGCCTACCGCTTCCGCCAGTTGGCCGAGCGCTCGAAAGAAGAAACCAACCTCATCACCTGCCACCTCGGCAACGGCTGCTCCATCACCGCCATCCAGTTCGGGCGCTCGGTCGACACCTCGATGGGCTTCACCCCGCTCGAGGGGCTGGTGATGGGGACGCGCCCGGGCGACTTCGACCCCGCCATCGTCTTGCACCTGATGGCCAAGCTCGAGATGACCCCGCAGGAAGTCTCCGCCATGCTCAACCGCCACAGCGGCCTCTACGGCTTGAGCGGGGAGTCAAACGACATGCGGCAGATTCTCGAGAGCGCCCGCCAGGGCCACGAGCGCGCCCGCCGCGCCGTGGACGTCTTCTGCTACCGCCTCCGCAAGTACATCGGCGCCTACACCGCCGTGCTCGGGCAGGTGCACGGGCTGGTCTTCACCGGCGGCATCGGCGAGAACGCCCCCCGCGTGCGCGACCTCGCCTGCGAAGGCCTGAACTGGCTCGGCTACGAGCTCGACCGGGCCAAGAACGAAAAGGCCGTCGGCGTCGAGGCCGACATCTCCGGCCGCGACTCCCGCGTCCAGATCTTCGTCATCCCCACCAACGAAGAGCTGCTGATCGCCCGCGACACCTACCGCGTCATCGAAGGCGTCGGCGACCACTAGTGCCGTCCCAACTATTTGACCCTAGATCTCCCCAAAAGAAGCTACGGCCATCCCCCCGCTCCCGAGGCCTCGGGACTGGCCGCGCCCGTCGGCGGAAAAAGTTGGAACGGCACTAGTCGGCGGCGATCCCGCGCAGGAAGCGCGCCGACTCCTCGGGCAGGGCGGTGTTGATGAACATCCCCGAGCCCAGCTCGAACCCCGCCATCTTCGTCACCCGCGGCACCACGCTCACGTACCAGTGGTAGTACTTCACCCGGTCGGACTCCTTGGGCGCGGTGCGGATGGTGAGGTTGTAGTCGGGGTCGCGCAGGCCCTTGTGGAGCTTGGCGAGCAGGGCCCGCAGCACGCGGGCCAGGTCGGTGAGCTCGGCCGGCTCGATGTTCCCGAAGGAGGCCGAGTGGCGCTTGGGAAAAATCCAGAGGTGGAAGGGCGAGAGCGCCGCAAAAGGCACGAAGGCGACGAAGTGCTGCCCTTCGACCACGACGCGCGTGCCCTCGTCCAACTCTTCGGCCAGCGTCGTGCAAAACAGGCACTGCCCGGCGTCGTCGTAGAACTGCAGCGCCGTGGTCAGCCGGTCGAGCACGTCCGAGGGGATGACGGGCGTGCCGATGAGCTGCGAGTGCGGGTGCTCGAGCGAGGTGCCGGCCGCCGGCCCGTGGTTCTTGAAGAGCGTCACCTGCTCCACCCGCTCGTCGGCCAGCACGGCGTGGAAGCGCGCCAGATACGCGCGCAGCACCCGCTCCACTTCGTCTTCGCTCATCCGCGCCAGCGTCTGGTTGTGCTCCGGGGTCTCGACGATGACCTCGTGCCGGCCCACCCCGCTAATGGTCCGCTTGATGCCCACGTTCATCCGCACCAGCTGGCCGTCGGCGGCGAGCGCGGCGAACTTGTTCGGGACCACCCGCACGCGCCAGGCGCCGTCTTTGGGGTCGCGGAAAACTTCCCCGGGGGTCTTGGCTTCGTTCCCTGGGCAGAAGGGGCAGGTCGCGACGCGCGGTGGCAGTTCGACGCGGAGGCCTTCCTCGGACGCGAACTGGTCGGGCCGCCGGGCGCGCTCGGTCGAGATGATGACCCACTGGCGGGTGATGATGTTGTGGCGAATCTCCGGCATGACGTCCTCCTGATGCGTTCAGTCCGCGGGCTTCTGCTCGCGGAACTCAGCGGCGGAAGCCGCTGGGCTGAACTTGATTGTGGTTGCTTCTTTGTGGGCCCGGCGCTGGCTTAGCAGATTCACATAGAGCCGGACGCCGCCGGGCGCGCCGGCGCGCACCTGGCGGAAAAGCGCCAGGCCGCAGTAGATGTACACCCCCTGGCCGTAGCGCGCCGCGAGCAGCGCGCCTCCGAGCGGCTTTTCTCCCGGGTCCGACATTTCGACCAGCGGAGTGTACTCCGGCGACCAGCTTTCCCAGAAGTACAGCCCGCGCTCCTGCACCCAGCCCTTCCAGTCGTCGTCGGTGATGCGGTTGGGGAAAGTGAGCAGCGGGTGGTCAGGCGCGAGCATCTTCACCGGCGCGGATTCGACGGTGACCCGCAGGTTCTGGTTCGGAGGCTTGACGCCCGGGTGAGGCGCGAGCTTCGCCGGGTCCCAGTCGCGCCCCTGGTGCTCGACGAGGAGCGTGCCGCCGGCCTTGACGTAGTCGAGCAGGCGCGTGTTCTGCTCCGCCAGGTCCTTGCGGTAGTCGTAGGCGCGGTCGGCGATGACGATGGCGTCGTAAGCGTCGAGCTTCGCCGCCAGCGTGCGCTCGTCCAGCATATCCACGCCGACGCCGAGCTGCGCCAGCAGCCCCGGCACCGGGTCGTTGTTGAACCCGACGTAGCCGATGCGCAGCGCCGCCGGGACGTTCACGTCGAGCACTTCCACCCGCGTCCGGGCCGGCTCGAAGGCAATCGGCGGCTCGGGGCCGGCCTCCGGCTGCGGCCGCCGCGCCCGGCGGAAGGTTTCGCCGCCGCGGCCTGCCACGCCTTGCAGCTCGTAGCTTGCGGGCGTCACCCCTGCGGGAATCGTCAGCGTGAATCGCGCGGTGGCGGACCCGCCCGGGGCCAGCTCGATCGCTTGCGGCAGCGGCGTGTACCAGTTGTTCGGGACTTCGAGCCAGACGGAAATCTTCCCGGGCTGCCCGCTGTGGTTTTCGAGGCGCACCCAGACTTCGTGCGCGGTCTCGCCGGCGGACGCCCGCAGCAGCCGCAACGGCGGACCGATCTCCACCGTCAGCGCCGGCGCCAGGCTCACCGGCTCAATGTTCACGGCGGCCGAGTCCGGCCGCGCCGGCGCCAGGCCCCGCACCGGCATCTCCAGCACGACCGTCATCCGGCCGGCTTTGAGCAGCGCGCGCGCCCGCAGCGCCGGGTAGGGCGCCTGCGCGGGATCGGCGCGCGTCGGCACGCGCACGAGATAGTCGGCGCTCACGGCTGAAGTCTCTCCGCTTGGTGTCGCCGGCTCCACCGCCCAGTTTTCCGGCGCCACCAATTGCAGGCCGGCGGGCTCAAAGCCGGCGGCGCGGAAGACAACGGGGTCGCCGATCTCGAGTCCGAGGCTCACGTGAACCGTTTCGCCCGGCGTGAGCACGGCGCGGTCGGCCAGGGCGTTCAGCCGCGCGCCCGCCAGTTCCGCGGCGGCTTCGAGGAATTCGTCCTGCTTGGCTTCCACCCAGGCGCGAGCGGAGCTTGTTTCCTGGTCGGAGGCCTCCGGCGGAAACTCGCGGCTGACGGCGTTGAGCAACCCGGCGCCCTGCACGAGCGCGAGCGCCGCCTCGCTCCGGTTCTGCTCGGTCAGGAGCCGGGCCGCCTGCCGCGCGAGCTCGCTTACCTGCGCCAATTGCTCGCGCGCCGAAGCCGGAAACTCTGTCGAAGGAAACAAGTCCACGAGCGCCGGCAGCGCAGGCGCCAAGTCGGCCACGCCCGTCGGCGCGCGCACTCCCGCGGGGAGCACCCGCTCGACGCGCAGGAAGTAGAGCCGCAGGACGCGAACCCGACTCAAATCCAACTGGTGCATCCCCTGGCTGCGGTGGCTGCGAAAAGCCTCCCAGCCGAGTTGCTCGTAGGACTTGCCGGGAACGGGCGAAGGCTGGTCCACCGGCACCGGGAAGGTCTTGCTCTCCTCCGCGTTGTAGCTGCGCAGCAGAAAGTAACGCGGCTGCCAGGGCGCGAGGCCGTGGGCAAGCTGCTCGGGGTAGGCCTTGGGGTCGCCGGCGAGCGGAACGCCGCGGCGGGTGAGGATGCCGGCGGCCTGGTGATGCGCGCCGGCGGGGGCCTGGTCCGACCAGTGCGAGATGACGGCGATGGGGCGCAGCAGGCGGATCTGCCGCACCAGCTCGCCGACGACCTTGTTCTCGTCCCAGACGCGGAAAGTTTCTTCCACCGACTTCGAGTAGCCGAAGTCCACCGCGCCGAGGAAGCGCACCTCAGCGCCGTAGCCAGCGGCGGCCTGCTGAAGCTCGCGGGTGCGCACCCAGGCCATCTCGTCGGAGAGCTCCGGCCCGTCCTGGTTCTGCCCGCCCTCGCCGCGGGTCATCGCCAGGATGACGACGCGGCAGTGGAGGCCGCGGGCGAGGTAGGTGAGGATGGCGGCGCTTTCGTCGTCGGGGTGGGCGGTGACGTAGACGATGGTGCCCCAGTGCGGCAGGCGCGCCAGGCGTTCTTCGAGCGGCGGCTCGGCGGCGCGCGCCGCCAGCGCGCCCGCGAGCGCGGCGAAGAGCAGAAGCGTCAGTGAGCGACGAAGCTTCATGGTCGTGCGGCGAATGGGAACTCGCCGAGCACGCGGGCGCGCGCGAGATACACCGCCGCCCCGGCGGCCAGCACCCCGAGGCCAATCAGCATAAACGTTTTTCCGGTGGCGAGGAACAGTCCCGTCCACATCGCGATGGCGGCGAGCGCCGGCAGCGGGTAGAGCCACATGCGGAAAGGAAACTGCATCCCGCGGCGCGTCAGCACAAACACCGCCACGGCTTGGGCGACAAACTCAATCAGGATGCGGATGGCCATCAGCGCCACGATGACTTCACGAAGCTTGAAGAGCAGGCTGAAAGCCACGGTCACGCCGCCCACCGCGAGCAGCGACACATGTGGGAACCGCTTCTCCGGATGCACGCGCGCGAAAAAACGGAAGAAACCGCCGTCGAGCGCCGCCGCGTAGGGAATGCGGGAGTAGCCGAGCATGAGCGACCACACCGAAGCGAAGGCGGCGACCAGAATCAGCGCCGTCACCACCCGCGCCGCTCCCGCCCCGTAGAGCCGCTCCATGAACGCCGAGACGATGTACTTCGACCCCAGCGCCTCCCGCCAGGGGATGACGCTGATGAGGCTCAAATTCATCACCAGGTAGATGACGGCGATGGCGAGGATGGAGATGAGGATGGCGCGGGGGATGACACGCGCCGGGTCGCGGATCTCCGCGCCCAGGTAGCAGACGTTCTGGTAGCCGAGGTAATCATAGAGGGCGATGAGCATGGCGTTCCCGAGCCCGGCCCAGAAAGCGAACTGCCAGAAGTCGAAGGCGCCGGCGGGGAAGTCGAGCACCGCCGCCGCGTTGAAGTGCGTCAAGCCTCCGAAAATGATCCAGGCGATGGCGCCGAAGACGACGACAAAAAGGTAGAGCGAGATGCGTCCAATGGTGGTGATGCGGCGGTAGAGCAGGAAGATGATGACGAGGCCGACGCCGCCGGCGAGCAGCCGGTGTTCGAGCGTGCGGCCGCCGTCCGCGCCGATGAGCCCGGGCAGGAGGTAGTCGGCGTAGTCGGCGAAGCCGATGAGCCCCGAGGCCATCGAGAGCGGCGCGCGGAAGAGCATCTGCCAGATGAAGAGGAACGAGAGCAGCCGGCCCCAGCCGCGCGGGCCGTAGGCTTCCCGCAGGAAGACGTAGGTGCCGCCGGCGTGCGGCATGGCCGCGCCCAGCTGCGCCCACACCAGCCCGTCGCAGAGCGCCAGCAGCGCGCCGACGATCCAGCCGAGCATCGCCTGCGGCCCGCCCATGGCGCCGACAATGAGCGGGATGGTGATGAACGGGCCGACGCCCACCATGTCGATCATGTTGAGCGCGGTGGCTTCCTTCAGGCCCAGCCCGCGGACGAGCTTGTCTTCGCCGGCGATCGCGTGGTTTTCAATCGGCATCGGAAGGCCGCCAGCATAGCCGCAGAGAGCGGGGGCTGCAAAAGAAAAAGCAGATCCCTCTCCCGCGTTCGCGGGATCGGGATGACAATGTAGGCTAAGGTAGCGGCGACGAATCCCGCCGCCGCGGGATTCGTCGTCGGCCTGCCCTGAGGGCGAAGCCCGAAGGGTCTGTCGCAGGGAAAAGCCGACCCTTCGGCTATGCTCAGGGCAAGCGAGGAACGCCGAAGACGCGTTCCTCGCCGCTACGAGGAGAGGGTCGATGATGTCCCTGGTGACGGTCGGGGTGGCGGCGACGGCGGCAGCGGCAACGCTCCTCGTGCTCGACTGGTTCGCGCGGCCGCGCCGGGCGGCCTATCCGCTCTACGGCTACGCGGGGCTGGCGGTTCTTCTTGTCGCCGAGCTCTTGCTCTTCCGCCGGGTCGAGCCGGTGGCCACCTACTTCACACCCATCGCCTGGACGGCGTACATCCTGATTGCGGACGCGGCGGTCTTCAGCCTGCGGGGCGAGTCGCGCCTGCGCAGCGCGCCGCGTCCCTCGACTTCGCTCGGGGCAAGCGAATTCGCCTGGACGGCCTTCTGGTCGGTGCCGCTCTGGCTCCTCTTCGAAGCCTACAACTGGCGGCTGAAGAACTGGGAGTACGTGGGAATGCCGGAGGCGCTCTGGGAGCAGGCGCTGGGCTCCATCTGGGCTTTCGCCACCATCATCCCGGCGCTGCTTGAAACGTCGGATTTGCTCGCCGCGCTCGGCTGGTGGGAAAAGACAACGGCGCGCGGCTGGGGCGTTTTTCTGCGCCACCGGAGAGCGCTGGGGGTGACGGGCGCAATGTTCCTGCTCCTGCCGCTTGCGGTCCCTGTGCGCTGGGCGGCCTACCTGTTCGCCCTGGTGTGGCTGGGCTTCGCCTTCCTGCTCGAGCCGGTGAACCACGCCCGCGGGCACGACTCGCTCCTCGGCGACCTCGAGCGGAACCGCGGCCAGCGGCTCTACTGCCTCTTCGCCGCCGGGCTCGTCTGCGGGCTGCTGTGGGAGTTCTGGAACTACTGGGCCGCGGCCCGCTGGGTCTACGTCTTTCCGATGTTCCAGCAGGTGAAGGTTTTCGAGATGCCGCTGGCGGGCTACCTGGGCTTCCCGGCTTTTGCGGTCGAGTGCTTCGCGCTGCTGAACTTCGTCCG
>MEKM01000062.1 GCA_001766965.1 Acidobacteria bacterium RIFCSPHIGHO2_01_FULL_67_28
TGCCGAGGAAAAGCTCTTCGGCGAAGCGGAGCGTTTCGTGGTCCACCTTGCGGCCTTGCCAGAAGGCGGGGAGGAGCGAGGCCGGGTCGGGGCGGTCACCCTCCCACTGAAACAGTAGCTGGAGCGCGCACTCGCGCGCCTTGCGGCGCCGGGGCATGTCAGCGCTTCTTCTTGCCGCGGGCGGCGCGAGCGAGGAGCGTGGCCATCTCGACGGCGGTGAGGGCGGCCTCGGCGCCCTTGTTGCCGGACTTGGCGCCGGCGCGGTCGATGGCCTGCTCGAGGGTATCGCAGGTGAGGACGCCGAAAGCCATGGGCACGCCGGTTTCGACGGCGGCGAGCTGAACGCCGCGGGTGACCTCGGCGCTGATGAAGTCGAAATGCTGCGTGTCGCCGCGGAGGATGCAGCCGAGGCAGACGAGCGCGTGGTAGCGGCCGGTCTGGGCGAGCTGCTTCGCCGCCACGGGGATTTCAAAGGAGCCGGGGACGCGGACGACTTCGATTTTCTTTTCGTCGGCGCCGACGCGGGCAAGTGCATCGAGCGCGCCGCTCAAGAGCCGCTCGGTGACGAAGCTGTTGAAGCGGCTGACGACGATCGCGAGCCGCAGTCCCTTGGCGCTCAAGTTGCCTTTGAGTTCACTTGCCATGACAGCCTATTTCACCACAGAGGCACAGAGAACACAGAGAAAAACTTACCGGCCGGTGAATTTGGCCGGGCGCTTCTCGAGGAAAGCCCGCGTGCCTTCCTTCATGTCTTCGGTCGTGCAGCAGAGGCTGAAGAGCGTGGCCTCGAGGAACAGCCCTTCGGCCTGCGGCATCTCCAGCCCGCGGTTGACCGCCTCGATCGCGAAGCGCACGGCCAGCGGGGCGTTGGCGGCAATCTTCTTCGCCATGGCCTCGGCTTCCCCCACCAGGTCGGCCGGTGGCACGACTTCGTTCACGAGGCCGATGGCGAGCGCTTGCTGGGCGGTGATCTGCTCGCCGGTCATCACCAGCTGCAGGGCGCGGCCCTTGCCCACGAGACGCGCCAGGCGCTGCGTGCCGCCGTAGCCGGGGATGATGCCGAGCTTCACTTCCGGCTGGCCCAGCTTGGCGTTTTCCGACGCGATGCGGATATGGCAGGCCATCGCCAGCTCGCAGCCGCCGCCGAGCGCAAAGCCGTTGACGGCGGCGATGAAGGGCTTGGGCGAGGCTTCGATGCGGTCGAGCACCGACTGGCCAAAGAGGCCGTAGTCGCGCCCGGCCACGGGCGTAAGCTGGGCGAGCTCGTTGATGTCGGCCCCGGCGACGAAGGCCTTCTCGCCGGCGCCGGTGAGGATGGCGACGCGCACCGTCTCGTCAGCGATGACTTCGCGCACGCAGGCGTCGAGCTCTTCGAGCGTCCGCCGGTTGAGCGCGTTCAGGACTTTGGGGCGGTTGAGGGTGATGAGGGCGACGGCGTCGCGCTTTTCATAGAGCAGGTTTTCGTAGGGCATGTCTGTCACCTCACAAACTACAAATGCAGATCCCTCGTCCCGAGCGTTCGGGACTCGGGATGACATTCGCTGCGCTCATGTCAATTGCAGGTTCATCGGCTTCGGGTTCTTGGGGTCGGCGTAGTCGTAGAAGCCGCGGCCGGACTTGCGGCCGTTCCAGCCGGCGGTGACCAGGCGCTTCAGGAGCGGCGGCGGGGCGAAGCGCGGCTCGCGGTACTCGTCGAACATAATCTCGGCGATGAAAAGCGTGGTGTCGAGCCCCACGAAGTCAAGCAGGGTGAAGGGCCCCATGGGGTGGTTCAAGCCGAGGTGGATGGACTTGTCAATGTCGGGGATGGAGCCGAAGCCCTGCTCGAGGGCGCGGATGGAGTCGAGCAAGTAAGGGATGAGCAGGCGGTTGACGATGAACCCCACCCGGTCCCACGTCCGCACCGGGACTTTCCCGAGCTTCTCGGCGAATTGCACGCCGGTCTCGAACACCTCGTCCGCCGTCTGAATCGTGCGGATGACTTCGACGAGCTTCATCAGCGGCACCGGGTTCATGAAATGCAGCCCGATGAAGCGCTCCGGCCGGCCGGTGGCGGCGGCCATCTCGGTGATGGAAATCGAAGAGGTGTTCGACGCCAGGACGGTGTGCTTGGGGCAGAGCTTGTCGAGCTCGGCGAAGAGCTCTTTCTTGAGCTTGGGGTTTTCGGTGACGGCTTCGATGACGAGGTCGCAGTTCTTCAGGTCGCTGACGGCGGTGGTGCGCTTGATGCGGCTCAAGGTGTTTTTCTTTTCGACTTCGGAGAGCTGGTTTTTCTCGACGAACTTCTGCAGGCTCTTTTCGATGATGCCCATGCCCTTGTCGAGCAGCTGGTCGTTGACTTCGCGCACCACGACCGAGAAGCCCGACATGGCCGCCACCTGCGTGATCCCCGAGCCCATCAGCCCGCAGCCCACCACTCCTACCACTTGAATGTCCATTGGCTTTCCCTCCCACCCTCGGGCGGAAGCCCAAGGGCTCGTCAGTTGAAACGTACGGCCTGCCTGCGGCGGGCAGACTTAGGAAACCGACTCCACGATGACGGCGATGCCCTGGCCGCCGCCGATGCAGGCGGTGGCCAGGCCGTAGCGTCCCGAAGCTTCGGGACGCCGGCGGAGCTCGTGGAGCAGCGTCAGCACCAGGCGCGTCCCCGTCGCCCCCAGCGGATGCCCGAGGGCAATGGCGCCGCCGTTGACGTTGGTTTTCGCGCGGTCGAGCCCGAGCTCCTTCTCCACCGCCAGGTACTGCGGCGCGAAGGCTTCGTTCACTTCGACCAGGTCAATGTCCTTGAGCTGCAAACCGGCTTTGGCCAACGCCGCGCGGCTCGCCGGCACCGGGCCGATGCCCATAATCGTCGGCTCGACCCCCGCCACCGCCCACGACACCAGCCGCCCGAGCGGCTTGAGTTTCTTCTCCTTCGCGATCTTGTCGGTCGTCACCACCACCGCGGCGCCGCCGTCGACAATGCCGCTGGCGTTCCCGGCGGTGAGGATGCCGTCGGGGCGGAAGGCAGGCGGGAGTTTCGCCAGGCCTTCAAGCGTCGTCTCCGGCCGGCGGTTGTCGTCTTCGCCGAAGAGGGTCGTGCCCTTCTTCGACTTGATCTCGACGGGAACAATCTCATCCTTCATGCGGGAAGCCTTGTAGGCGGCGTCAGCGCGCTGCTGGCTCAAGAGCGCGTACTCGTCAGAGGCCTGCCGCGTGATGCCGCACTGCCGCGCCAAGTTTTCGGCAGTGTCCGACATATAGCAGCCGCAGTAGGAGTCCTTGAGCGCGACCATCAGCGAATCTTCCAGCGCGCCCTGGCCGAGGCCAAATCCCCAGCGCGCCCCGCGGATGACGTGCGGCGCCTGGCTCATCGACTCCATCCCGCCGGCGAGCACCATCCGCGCTTCGCCGAGCAGCAGCCGGTGCGCCGCCTGGATGATGGACTCCATCCCCGAGCCGCACAGGCGGTTCACGGTGACCGCCGGCACCTCTTTCGGCAGGCCCGCCTTCAGCCCCACGTGGCGCGCGCCGTAGATGGCGTCGCCCGAGGTCTGCAAAGCGTTGCCGATGATGACGTGGTCGAACTCGGCGGGCTCGACGCGGCTGCGCTCGATGGCCGCGCGGGCGGCCAGAGCCCCGAGCTCAATAGCGGAGAGGTCCCGCAGCGCGCCGCCGTAGCGCCCCATGGGGGTGCGGGCGCCGGCCAGGAGAACGATGTCGCGCGGCTCCATAGTTGGACCGGGACTAGCGGACAACCACCGCATTGCCTTTCTTGCGGGCTTCCTCGAGCGAGATTTCGGCGCGGTTGATGACGTCGGTGACGATGTCGAGCGGGTCGTAATCGGGCCGCACGGCGGCTTCGCTCACCCCGGCGCTGAAGGTGAGCGAGTCCTTGCCCTCGGGCAGCTTGAGCGCCGCCAGCTGCTTGCGGAGTTTCTCGACCACCGGCTGGACTTTCTGGGCGGTGGTGTCGCCCAGCACCACGGCCAGCGAGGTGGCGCTGTAGCGGATGGCGAGGTCGTTCTGGCGGACAGTGCTCAAGACGGCGTCGCCGCACTGCTGCATGAACTTCTGCATGGGACCCTCGCCCACCTGGCGCATCAAGGCGTTGCCTTTGTCGAGCTCGAACAGGGCCACCACCAGGGGCGTGCCCTGGGTCTTGGCACGGCTGACCTCGCCCACCACGCAGTCGAGGTAGCTCGAGCGCCCCAGCAGCCCCGTGGAGGCGTCGGCCACCGAGAAGGTCTTCATCAACGAGCGCAGCTTGGTGTTGGTGATGGCGGTCTCGGCCTGGTCGGCGATGGCACGCAGCAGGTAGACCTCGTTCGGGCGCCACTGCCGCACCCGGTCGGCCTGGCTCAACACGATCAGCCCCACCGGCTCCTGCTTTTCCTTGTCGATGAGCGGCATGGCCAGCACCGACTGCGAGCCCACCTGCTTCAAGTCCGGCGTCAGGTTGACGTCCATCACCAGGCCGTTCTCGGGGTCGAGCCTCTGCTGCCCCAGCAGCCCCAGCAGCTTCAACACCGTCGGCCCCGGCGACTGCGGCACCCCCGGCGAGCAGAACTCCACCGCCGTCGAAGGCGGCGACCCTGGCCGCCCCAGCGCCCCCAGGCAGCGGCTGGCCTTCAGGTACTTGCCCAGCTCGCTCACCGCCGTGTGCAGCACCGTTTTGGCCGTGCCCTGGCGGTAGAGGACGTGAGTGATTTCGGAGATCTTGGCCAGGTCGCTCACCGTCTCGCCGCCGGTGGCCGGGGGCGGCGGCGCCGCAGCGGCGGCGGCGGCCTCGGCCGGCGCCCCGCCGGGCGGGGGCGGCGTGACCCCGGGCGGCATGTAGCCCGAGAGCTCGAACAGCTTGTAGAGCCTCTCGTTGCGGGAGCCTTCCGCAGGGAACATCTGGTGAATCTTCTGCAGCTTCTCGATGGCCTTGGCCTTGAGGGAGTACTGGACGAAAATCTCGGCCTGCACGATGAGGTCTTCCAGCACGGCCTGGGCTTGCGCCGGGCCGGCGGGGGCGGCGGCAGCTTCTTCGACCTTCTCGTCCGACTTGGCGAAGACGGAGGCCTGGCCGGTGACGGTGGCGCCGCTGGTGATGCGGGAGGCGACGGCGCGGAAGCGCACCTCGTCGATCTTGCCCTGGAGCGCCTCCAGGCGCTTGGGGTTGGCGAAGTCGTAGGGGTCGATGTCAATCAGCCGCTCCAGGGCGTCGGCGGCGCGGGCGAATTCCGTCCCCTGGCAGTACATCTCGAAGAGTTTGCCGAGCACCATCCCATAGCGGCCTTCCTGGTTGGCTTCGTTGAAGGTGGAGGCGGCGAACTCCGCCAGCGGCGCCAGCGAATCGTTGGCCTTGAAGACGACCTCCAGCTTCTCGATGAACTCCTTCTGGCGCTTGGCGGCGGCCAGGTTTTCCTTGACGCGGCGCAGCACCTCGACCGCCTTCTCCGCCTTCTTCTCCTTGCAGTAGATGTCGGCCAGCTCGAACATGCGCTCGTAGCCGTCGGGGCTGGCCTTGTAACGGGTGGTGATGACTTCTTCGGCTTCCGCCAGGCGCTTTTCGGCGAGCAGGGCCGTGCTCAAGGTGTCGAGCACCGCCTGGTCCTGCTCGCTTTCGGCGTAGAGCGGCATCAGCAGGTCGGCGGCCTGCTTGTGGTGGCCGCGATCCACGTGCGACTGGGCCAGGCTCAAGGCCGTGCTGCGCTCGGGGGCCAGCTCGTAGGCCCGGCTCAAGAACTCGAGCGCCCGGTCGGGGTTCTCCGGCCGCAGCAGCTGCCCGGCGCGCAGGAAAGCCTTGGCGGCGATGTCCGCCTTGCCCTGCTTGGTGGCCTGCTCCCCGAGCTTGATATGGGTGTCGGCGTTTTCGGTTTCAATCTCGGCCAGGCGCTGCAGGGCGTCGAGCGTGCCGGCGGCGTTGCCGGCCTTCTGGAAGAGCTCGAGGGCGCTGCGGAAGGCCTCGGCGGCCTCGTCGTTCTTGCGGCTGCGCTGCAGCAGCAGCCCCAGCCGCGCCACGCGCTCCGGCGGCTGCGGGACGCCCTGGAGCGACTTGCGGAAGAGCGGCACCGCCCGGGTGGCGTCGTTCTTCTCGCAGTACTTGTCGAAGAGCTCGCCGTAGTAGCCGAGCGCCTGCTCGCTCTTGCCGCCCTTGGCCGAGAGGTCGCCCATCGAGCGCAGGTAGTCGAGGTTCTGCGGGGCCAGCTTGTAGGCGGCGGCGTACTCCTGGACGGCGTCGAGGAGCTTGCCTTTGCTGACGTACTTCTCCGCCTTTTCGAGATGCTTCTCGATGTCCGCCATGCGCTTGGGTCCTTCGGCCGAGGCCCGGCCGCCTCACCCCCCGAGGCCGGCCTGCCCGCGGTCGGGGCCACGGGCAAAGACTAACTATAATACCGAAGGCCGCTCCCCGCCAACCGCTTTTCCCCGCTACCGCCCGGCCCTACCCGCCCCGGTCAAGCTGTGGCACACTGGAGGTTTGGAACCCGTGTGCCGACCATGACCGAGCCCGCGCGCATCCGCAACTTCTCCATCATCGCCCACATTGACCACGGCAAGTCCACGCTGGCCGACCGCTTGCTCGAGCTCACCGGCGCTTTGAGCCTGCGCGAGCGCAAGGACCAGGTCCTCGACTCCATGGACCTCGAGCGCGAGCGCGGCATCACCATCAAGGCCCACGCCGTGCGGCTGAACTATCAGGCCCGCGACGGGCAGGCCTACCAGCTCAACCTCATTGATACACCGGGGCACGTGGACTTCAGCTACGAGGTCTCGCGGTCGCTGGCGGCCTGCGACGGGGCGCTGCTCGTCGTCGACGCCTCCCAGGGCGTCGAGGCCCAGACGCTCGCCAACGCCTACCTCGCCGCCAAGCACAGCCTCGAAATCATCCCCATCATCAACAAAATTGACCTCCCCCAGGCGCGCCTGGAAGAGACCGCTGCGCAGATCGAGCACCTGCTGGGGCTGCCGGCCTCGCGGGATTTGCCCATCAGCGCCAAGCTCGGCACCGGCATCGAGGCGGTGCTCGAAGCCATCGTGGCGCGCGTGCCGCCGCCGCGGGGCGACGCCGCCGCCCCGCTGCGCGCGCTCATTTTCGACTCCTGGTTCGACTCCTACCGCGGCACCATCGTGCTGGTGCGGGTCGTGGACGGCGTCCTGCGGCCGAAGATGCGCGTGCGCCTCGTGGCCACCGGCCAGACCTATGAGGTCGAGGAGCTGGGCGTGCTCACGCCCAAGCCGCTGCGGGTCGAAGCGCTGGCCGCCGGTGAAGTCGGCTTCGTCATCGCCAACATCAAGCGCGTCCACGACGCCCAAGTGGGCGACACCCTCACTGAACAAGACCCCGCACGGCGGGGCGCGCCCCTGCCCGGCTTTACGCACATCAAGCCGATGGTCTTCGCCGGCCTGTACCCGGCGAGCGCCGAAAACTACGAGGAGCTGCGCGACGCGCTCGAGAAACTCGCGCTCAACGACTCCGCGCTTTCCTACGAGGCCGAAACCTCCACCGCGCTCGGCTTCGGCTTCCGCGCCGGCTTCCTCGGCCTGCTCCACATGGAGATCGTGCAGGAGCGCCTGGAGCGGGAGTTCGGGCTGACGCTGGTTTCGACCGCGCCCAGCGTCCGCTACCGGATTCTGACCAAGAAGGGCGAGGAGGTCGAAGTCGAAAGCCCGGCGCGCTTTCCCCCGCCGGGTGAGATTGACCTCATCGAAGAGCCGATACTTGAGCTCACCATCATCACCCCGGCGCAGTACCTCGGGGGGCTTCTGAAGCTCTGCGAAGAGCGCCGCGGCACGCAGAAGAAATTCGACTACATCTCGCCCGAGCGCGTGCTGCTCCAGTACGAGCTGCCGCTGGCGGAGATGGTGCGCGACTTCTACGACCGGCTGAAGTCCATCTCGCAGGGCTACGCTTCGATGGACTACGAGCTGGCGGGCTACGGCGCAGCCGACCTGGTGAAGCTCGACATCCTCGTCGCCGGCGAGCCGGTGGACGCCTTCGCCACCATTTGCCACCGCGAGGAAGCCTACGAGCTCGGCAAGTCGCTGGTCGAGCGCCTGCGGAAGCTGATTCCCCGGCAGCAGTTCGAAGTGGTGTTGCAGGCGGCGCTCGGCAGCCGGGTCATCGCCCGCGAGACGGTGCGGCCGCTCCGCAAAGACGTCACCGCCAAGTGCTACGGCGGCGACATCACCCGCAAGCGCAAGCTCCTCGAAAAGCAGCGCGCCGGCAAACGCCGCATGAAGCGCGTCGGCCGCATCGACATCCCCCAGGAAGCTTTTTTAGCCGTCCTTAAGATTTCCAGTCCTGAAGGATAAAGCCCGGCTAACCCTGAGCGCAGCCGAAGGGCTAGCGGTCCTTAAGATCAGCTCACCTGAAGGGTGAGCACAGGAGAGACTGTTAGCGGCGGCGCTTCCGCGCTCTGCGGCGCGGGCGAGCACGCCGCGCCTTCTTGCGGCGCCCGCCACGGCGGGCAGGCTTCCGACGCGGGCGCCGGGCGCGGCGACGGCCCCTCGCTTTCGCTTGGCGTGAACGGGCGCGCTTCGCCTTGCGGCGCTTCGGCCGGGCCCGCTTTTTGCGCTTGAGCCTGGCCTTCTTTTTCTTCTTCGGCTTGGGCTTGCTAATGGGCGGAGGCGGCGGCGCGTAGGCGGGCGGATAGGGCGCGGGACGCTCCTCTTCCCCGGGCAGCTCTTCTTCTTCGCCGAGGTCTTCTTCCTCGGGGTAGTCCTCGCCCAGCTCTTCGTCGCCGCGGCCGAACTCTTCTTCGTCATCGCCGTTGCGCAGCCGCAGCGGGTCAGCCGGCTCGAACTCTTCGCGCGCCATCCAGCCCTCCTGTGGCGGCTAAATTCGGGCGCATTAGACGGCCAGGGGCGGGGCTTTGTCAAGAGGAGTCAGGCAGTTTTGCTAACTAGTTGAAAAAGCTGGCGTTCGCTTACTCGGGCAGGCGCAAGGTATCGCCGGCGCGCAGCTCGCGCTCTTCAAGAAAGGGGTTGGCCTCGCGGATAGCGGCCATCGAAACCCCATAGCGGCGCGACAGGTCCCACAGCGTTTCGCCGCGCCGCACACGATGCAGGCGCGCGCCCGAATCGCGCGCGCCCGACCCGGGCGAATCGTTGGCGCTACTGACGCGCGACTGTGCCGCTACCGATCCGCTCTCCGGGACGACCAGCCGCTGGCCGACGCGGATGACCGAGCGCAGCGTGAGGCCGTTGGCCTCGGCCAGCGCCTGCGCGCTCACCCCGTGGCGAGCGGCGATGGCCGAGAGCGTGTCGCCGGCTTCGACCGTGTAGCGGTCGCCGGGAGCGCTGCGGCGGTTGCGGCTCGGTCGCGGCGCGGCGGCGCGAGAGTCACCCGTGGGGATGACCAGCACGTCGCCGGGACGGATGAGAGAGCGGAGGGAAATATTGTTGGCGGCGGCGAGGGCGTAGGTGCCGACGCCGTAGCGGGCGGCGATGCCGGAGAGCGTTTCGCCGCGGCGGACGTTGTGGCGCTGCCAGTCGACGAGCTTCGCTTCCGGCAGCGCCGGCAGCGCCGCCAGCAAAGTCCCGGACGTCCCCGGCGGCACATACAGGACGAAATCCTCCCGCCGGGGCGTGACCCCGCGCAGCACCTGCGGGTTCAGCTCTTCAAGCTCGGCGGCGCTGACGCCGATGGCCTCGGCGAGCCGCCGCAGCTCGACCGGCTTCCCAAGCGTCACGCTCTCGAAGCGCAGCGGCGGCTCGGGCTCGACTTCGATCCCGTAGCGCGCCGGGTCTTTGGCGATGAGCGCCACGGCGAGAATGATGGGGACATAGTTCCGGGTCTCGCGCGGCAGCAGGCGCCGCTCAAGCAGCTCCCAGTAATCCTTTTCGCGGGCGCGGGCGAGCGCGCGCTCGACGCGCCCGGGGCCGCTGTTGTAAGCGGCCATGGCCAGGTACCAGTCGCCGAACTGCCCGTACAAATCGCGCAGGTGGCGCGCGGCGGCGCGGGTGGACTTCACCGGGTCGCGCCGCTCGTCCACCCACCAATCGATCTTCAAATCGTACTCGCGGGCGCGGTAGCTGACGAACTGCCAGAGCCCGACGGCGCGGGCGCGGGAGCGGGCGTGCGGCTGGAAGGCGCTCTCGGCCTGGGCGAGATAAATCAAGTCCTGCGGCAGACCCTCCTCGGCCAGCACGCCGGCGATGAGCTCGCGGTAGCGCCCGGCGCGGCGCAGGCCGGTCTCGACGATGCGCCGCCCGCGCGCGGTGTTCTGGAAGAAGTTGAGCACGCTTAAGACGCGCTCGTTGACCGTGAGCGGCAGGTCGCCGCCCGCCAGCCCGGCCAGCTCCTGCACGACCTGGGCGCGGAGCTTCGGGTCAAGCGGGAAAGTAAGCGGAGCCACCTGCTCGATGGCGGCGGGGACGTCGCCGGGCTCTTCGCCGGCGGCGTCGCGCAGCGCCGTGAGCTCGAGCTCGTGGATGCGGTCAACCAGCGAATCGAAGCCGTAGAGCAGCCGCGGGTCCTCGCGCACGGCGTGCGGCGAAGCCAGCAGCCCTCCCAGGGCGCGGTCGAACTCCAGCCGGGCGGCGTCAAACTCGCCGGCGCGGTGGAGCTCCTCGCCACGCTCAAAGGCGGCCTCGGCCTGGTCGAGCGTCTGCTCGACCGGGTCGGGGACGTCACTGCCGAGATAGCGCAGGAGCGGCGGGCGCAGAGGGGCGTCGCGCGGGCCGAGAACGATGTCGGCGAGCTCATCCGGCGCCCGCTTGCCCGCAGCCGTTTTCGCCTTGCCCGATTCGGGCTTGCCGCCGGTCTTCGCTCCCGGCAACTGCGCGCTCTCCGGCTCGCAGCCGGCCGCCAGCAACGCCAGCGCGAGCAGAGAAATCCCCAGCGCGCCGCGCTCGACAAATTTCTTGCCGCCCGCCTGCAAGAACCTCACCTCCGGCCCTGCCCCGCCCCCATGGTTCGGGGCTTCGGGGAGCGCCCGAATATCCGCCGATTCTACAAGGGCGCTTCGCCGCCTGTCTACGCCTTCCCTTTGGACGCCCCGCGGGCGGGGAAGGCCTGCCTGCCCTGCCTGCGGCAGGCAGGCGCAGGCAGGTTTTGACTCCGGGGCGGGAGGACGGTATGATGCTGCGTCCGCTCGTTCCGGCCCGGGGTTGCGGCGCGGCCGCTAATTGATGTGAAGGAGTCGAAGTATGGCCTCTTATGCCAGCCCTGTTTCCGGCGCCCGCAAGCTGGTGCGCCGGCGGTTGATTGTGGACGCGCCTTTTCAGTTGCGGGCGCTGCTGCCGCTGATTCTCTTCGTCGCGATTTACCTCGCCCTGATGGGGCTGACCTTCTACCGCCTGCACACCGCCGCGGCCGCCGAGCCTGACCCGGGCGTGCGCGCCATCCTGGCGGCGCAACTGAACAATCTGCACCTCCACTTCTGGCCGGTGCTGGGGGTGGCGGGCCTGCTGGCTATCTACTACAACCTGTACTGGTCGCTGCGGGTGGCGGG
Organism: Acidobacteria bacterium RIFCSPHIGHO2_01_FULL_67_28; assembly: GCA_001766965.1. GTDB lineage: Bacteria > Acidobacteriota > Terriglobia > Acidiferrales > 2-02-FULL-67-57 > 2-02-FULL-67-57. The sequence continues at coordinate 11,424 of MEKM01000062.1, forward strand.
GCCGCTCTACCGCCTGCACCGCACCCTGACCGAGCTGGCCGAAGGCGAAGTCAAGCCGCTGCGCTTCCGCCGCCGCGACGAGTTCAAGATCTTCGAAGAAGACGTCGCCCAGCTAAGCCAGAAGATGAAGTTGATCGCCACCCGCAACCGCGATATCCTGTTTGCCGTGCACGGCCACCTGAAGAAACTGGCCGAGCGGCTGGCGGCCGACGAGATCATCGCCCGCGCCGACCTGGACGAGGCGGTGCGGGCCATGCTGGCCCAGCTCGAAAAAGCGCCCGAGATCGGCGTGGCGGTGCGGCGGTAGGACGGTTCCGATGAACTGGCGGCGCAGAGAGAAAGGCTTCAGCCTCCCGGAGCTGATGGTGGTACTCGCCATCATCATGCTCCTGGTGGTGCTGGCCGTGCCCCGCTACCGCAAGAGCAAGCAGGTGGCGGAAGACGCCGCCGCCCAGGCCAACCTCAAGAGCATCCACACCGCCCAGGAAGCCCACCGCATCTCGAACGGCGAGTACGCCCCCAACTTCTCGACGCTGGCCGGCCCCGGGAGGAGCCTCCCGGTAGTGGGCGGCGGCGGGGACGGCGGCGGCGAAGGCGGCAGCAGCAGCTCCGTCATGGTCTACCACGGCTACATCTACCGCATGACGCGCCCGCTGACGGACGAATACACCGTGACCGCCGAGCCCGTCGAAGACCGCAGCACCCGGCCCCACTTGTCCATCAACCAGACCGGCGCCATCTCCGCCTCGGGCGGCTCGGGTAGCTCGGGCCCCGTCGGCGGCATCGGCGGCAAGAAGAAAGACGAAGACAAGAAGTAGCCTCCCGGCCGGTCGGCCCTTCTTCCAGAATCGCTCCCTGGGTGCGCGGGTGTCTCTTCGGGGAAAGAGAACGCCAGACAAAAGAAAAGGGCACGATCCGGAGTTCGGGCGTTGGGCGAGGTTCGCTGAATCTCTCGTCGCCGCTGGCGAGAGCCAGCAATCCCGGATCGTGCCCGTGGACTTCTGGGTTTCTTCTACTCCCGGGAGGTCGGCTTGGCTGTGACGACGGTCACATGCCGGACGGCCATCAGGCCAGGGCGTGCTTCATGTCAGCGATGAGGCCTGCCCGCCGACCTTCGTAGACACGGACGGTAGGGCACGGCTTTAGCCGTGCCATTCGGGTGTAAGAAACGGGGGGCTTTAGCCCCTGAGGGATCTCGCCTCAGGCAAGGGCTTGCTTGAGGTCAGCGATCAAATCCACCGGGTCTTCCAGGCCGATGGAGAGCCGCACCGTGCCCGGGGCGACGCCCGCGTCGGCTAGCTCTTTCGCCGACATCTTGTAGTGCGAGGTGTAAATCGGCAGCACGGCCAGCGACTCCACCCCGCCGAGCGAGGCCGCCAGCAAGAACACACGAATCCGCTGGCAGAAGCGCCGCGCCCCGGCCAGGCCGCCCTTGTGGTCGAAGGCCAGCATCGCCCCGAAGCCGTCCATCTGGCGGCGCGCCAGCCGGTGGTCGGGATGCGAGCGCAGCCCGGGGTAGTGCACGCGGGCCACTTTGGGGTGCCGCTCGAGGAAGCGCGCCACCCGCAGCGCCGTCTCCGCCTGCCGCCGCACGCGCGGCTCCAAGCTCTTGATGCCGCGGATGAGGAGATACCCCGCCCAGGGGTCAAGCGAGCCGCCCAGATGAATCACCGTCTGGCGGATCTTCTCGACCAGGGCGCGCCGACCGGCCACCGCCCCGGCGATGATGTCCGAGTGCCCGCCGAGATATTTCGTGGCGCTGTGGCAGACCAGGTCGAAGCCGAGCTCGAGCGGCCGTTGCAGGACGGGCGTGGCGAAGGTGTTGTCCACCACCGCGACCAGCTTGAAGCGGCCGGCCAGCGCGGCGGCCCGGCGCAAGTCCACGATGCGCAGCGTGGGGTTCGTCGGGGTTTCGGTGTAGAGCGCGCGGGTGCGCGCCGTGACCAGCTGCTCCACGCCTTTCAAATCATTTTCGACATAACGCACGCGGATGCCGAAGCGCGGCAGGTAGTCGCGCATCAGGCGGTAAGAGCCGCCGTAGAGCTGCCGGGTGGCGATGATTTCGTCGCCCGCGCCCGCCAGGGTCAGCAGCGTCGAAGCGATGGCCGCCATGCCCGAGGCGGTGACGAGCGCCGCCTCCGCACCTTCGAGCGCGGCCAGCTTGGCTTCGGCCACGCGCAGCGTGGGGTTGCCGTAGCGGGTGTAGATGTCCGCCTTGGACCGCCCTTCCGCCCAGCGCTTCATCTCCTCGACGCTTTCGAAGGTGAAGGTCGAGGTCTGGACCACGGGCGTGGCCACCGGCCCGCCCACGCCCTTGTGGACTTCGCCGGCGTGCACCGCCGTGGTGGCGGCTCCTACTGATCTCTTGTTGGCTCGCCTCTTGGTCATTCCTCTTAGTTCAGTGGGGCAGACATTCCTGCTTGCTCTGAGCAAGTCGAAGAGTCGCCAGGGCGAAACTCTACCAGCGCGCGCGTCCCCCGCGCCACTACC
>MEKM01000063.1:0-1343 GCA_001766965.1 Acidobacteria bacterium RIFCSPHIGHO2_01_FULL_67_28
AGAGCGCCAGCGGCTGGTTGACGATGGTCAGCACCCGGCCCGTGTCGGCCTCGACCACGATCACGCTGCCGTTCAGCTTCCCCAGGGCGCGCGCCGCCACCTCGCGCACCGCGCGGTCTTCCCCGACTTCGGTATCCTTGCCCGTGGGGTTCCCGTAGCTGGGCACGGTGTAGCGCGCCCGGCGCCGCGAAGTTTTTTTCTTTTGCGCTTGCAGAGACAGCTCGGCGCCCGGGAGAAAAATCAGCAGGGCGCTGAGAAAAACGCTCCACCACCGCACTCTCGACCTCGGCATCGGTCGGCTCCTGGCCCTAGGTTGTCGTGGTGGCGCTGCGAAGTGGCCGCATCATAGCCAGTTTGCCCCCGCCGACGCAAGCGTTTTTTTCCCTGGCTGGTTGTGATAGAGGTCACAGCCAGCCGTGGCAGCCCGGGGTAGGCTGCCCCGGCTGCGGAAGGGAGCCTTCTATCATGAACACGGCCACCGGGGTCCTGCGCCAGGAACACGACGCCATCCTGCGGATGCTGGAGGTAGCCGAAGCGGTGGCGAGACAGCTCGACCGCGGCGAAAACGTCCCGGCTGACACCTTGGCCGGCCTGCTCGAATTCTTCCGCCTGTTCGCCGACCGGTGTCACCACGGCAAGGAGGAGGACCTGCTCTTCCCCTTGCTGGAAAAGAAGGGCCTGCCGCGGGCCGGCGGACCCATCGGGGTGATGCTCGGCGAGCACGAAGACGGCCGGGCCTTGGTCGGGCAGATGGCCGCCGCCGCCGAGGACTACGGCAAGAGCGATTCCACGGCGCGGCGCCGCTGGGCCGAGGCGGCCCGCGGCTACGCCGACCTGCTCCGCCAGCACATCCACAAAGAAAACAACGTGCTCTTTATGGTGGCGGAGAGCCTGCTCACCGACGCCGAGCAGGCGGAACTGGCCCGCGCTTTCGAGCGGGTGGAAGAGGAGAAATTGGGCCCGGGCACCCACGAGCGGCTGCACGCCCTGATGGACAGGCTGGCGGCCCAGGTGCTCTCCTCCTGACCCCGGGACAACAAGTTGTGGCAGAATAAGCATCGAATCACCGGCTGCCGCGAACACTGCTTCGAGGAGGATACCGAATGAAACGCTGGCTGACCCCTGGGCTGACCCTCGTGCTCCTAGTCGCCGCCCCCCTACTTCTGCTGGGAGCGGGCGACGCCGCGGCGGGCAAAGCCGTCTACGACAAGAAGTGCGCCACCTGCCACGGCCCCGACGGCGCAGGCAAGGACGCCATCGCCAAGATGATGAAAGTGACGCTGCGCCCCCTGGCCTCCAAGGAAGTGCAGGCTAAGTCCGACGCCGAGCTCACCAAGGACATC
>MEKM01000063.1:1361-8576 GCA_001766965.1 Acidobacteria bacterium RIFCSPHIGHO2_01_FULL_67_28
CATCACCGCAGGCAACGGGAAGATGAAAGCGGTGGCGGGCCTGAGCGAGGCCGACGTGGCCAACGTGGTCGCCTTCGTCCGCACCCTGGCCAAGAAGTAACCCTCGAGAGCGGTAGAGCGGACCGGAGCCTGCGCCCGCCGGGCGGCGTCAGCGCGATTTCGCCTTGGCGGCGGCGCTGTCGGCTTCAGGAGCCTTCGCCAGCCCCAGCTTCTCGCGGAGCGCGCCTTCCAGCTTGTCGCGGAGGTCGGGGTTTTCCCGCAGGAACTGCCGCGTATTCTCGCGCCCCTGGCCGATGCGGTCGCCCCCGAAGGTGAACCAGGCGCCGCTCTTTTCCACCAGGCCGTGGGTGACGCCCAGGTCGAGCAGGTCGGTCTCCCGGCAGATGCCTTCGCCGTAAATGAGGTCGAACTCCGCCTCGCGGAAGGGCGCCGCCAGCTTGTTCTTCACTATCTTGGCGCGGGTGTGGTTGCCGATGACGCGGTCGCCGTCCTTGATGGCAGCGATGCGGCGGATGTCGACGCGCACGTCGGAGTAGAACTTGAGGGCGCGGCCGCCCGGCGTCGTCTCCGGGTTGCCGAACATCACTCCGATCTTCATCCGCAGCTGGTTGATGAAGATCAGGCAGGTCTTCGACTTGTTGACGATGGCCTTGAGCTTGCGCAGCGCCTGCGACATCAGCCGCGCCTGCAAGCCCATCTGCGGGTCGCCCATGTCGCCTTCCAGCTCCGCCTTGGGCACCAGCGCCGCCACCGAGTCGATGACCACCACGTCGACCGAGCCCGAGCGGATCAGCGTCTCGGCGATCTCCAGCGCCTGCTCGCCGTTATCGGGTTGCGACACCAGCAGGTTCTCCACGTCCACGCCCAGCTTGTTGGCGTAGTTCGCGTCCAGGGCGTGCTCGGCGTCAATGAAGGCCGCCATGCCGCCGCGCTTCTGGGCTTGCGCGATGACGTGCAGGGCGAGCGTGGTCTTGCCGCCGGCCTCCGGGCCGAAGATTTCCACCACGCGGCCGCGCGGCATGCCGCCGACGCCCAGCGCGGCGTCAATCGACAGCGCGCCGGTGGGAATCACCGCCACCGGCACCAGAGCGTCCTTGTCGCCCAGGCGCATGATGGCGCCCTTGCCGTATTCTTTTTCAATCTGGCTGATTGCCACGTCCAGGTTACGCTTGCGGTCGTCCGCCATCACGCCTTCTCCTTGTCGTCCGAAGATTCCTCGTCCAGCTCCGCGCTCATCGCGTCTTCCACTTCCTCGAGCAACTGGCGCGCTCGCGGCCCGTCCTGCTTGCTGACCCACAACCCGATCTCGCCGAACTCGCCGAAAGGCAGCACGCCCGGGTCGCGGTCGCCGAAGCAGGCGATGCCGTTCTCGAGCAACATCTGCTTCATCATCTCCGCCTGAAGAAAGTTCAATCCCACCCAAACCCGGACGGTGTCTTCCTCTCTCTCCATACCCGCCCTAAAACTCCATCCCCAGCAGCACCAGTATGGCCACGTTCACGACGTGGCTAAGCAGTCAAAGCCGGCACCAGATCTTCAGCCGCGCTGCCAGCGCCCAGACCAGATAGGGCGCGAGCAGCACGGCGCCGGCCGCCAGCGCCACGTTCAACTCCCACAGCCAAAGCGGCAGCAACCCGGCCAGCGCCAGCCCCGCCGTCGCCGCCGTCAGCGCGTAGAACCCCAGGCCGACAAGCGCGTTCGGCACGCCGACGAGCCGCGCGTAGGGCGTGTGCAGTACCGTCATGCACACGCGCTCCTCCTGCCGGCAGAGCGCGGGCGGAACCGCAGGGGATCGGATGCGCCCGTAATAGGCGAGCGTGAAATGCAGCGAGAGGACTGCCCCCAGCGCCGCCAACCCCAACAACCACCACGCCGCCAAAATAAGCCTGCCGTTCTCGTTCCGTCTCCGCTAGCGTTCCACCGCCAACGCCACGGCGTTGCCGCCGCCGAGGCACAAGGCCGCGACCCCGCGCTTCGCTTGCCGCGCCGCCATCTCGTGCAGCAGCGTCACCAGAATCCGCGCCCCGCTCGCCCCGATGGGATGCCCCAGGGCCACCGCCCCGCCGTTCACGTTGACCCGCGCCGGGTCGAGCCCCACTTCGCGCAGCACCGCCAGCGCCTGCACCGCAAAAGCTTCGTTCAACTCGAAGAGGTCCACGTCCTCGCGCTTCCAGCCCACCTTCTTGAGCAGAAGGTTGATGGCGTCCACCGGCGCCATCATCACCCACTTGGGCTCGACCCCGCTCACCGCCTGGCCGACGATGCGCGCCAGCGGCGTTTTGCCGTTCTGCTTCGCCCATTCCTCGGAGGTCACGACCAGCGCCGCCGCGCCGTCGTTCGTGCCGGGCGCGTTCCCCGCGGTCACCGTGCCGTCCTTCTTGAACGCCGGCTTGAGCGTCCCGAGCTTTTCGACCGTGCTGTCTTCGCGCGGGCTTTCGTCTTTCTTGAAGATGACCGGCTCGCCTTTCTTCTGCGGGATTTCGACGGGCACGACCTGCGACTCGAAGCGGCACTCTTTGATGGCCTTCACCGCCTTCTGGTGGCTCTCGAAGGCGAAGCGGTCCTGCTCGGCGCGGCTGATCTTGTATTTTTCCGCGACGAGCTCCGCCGTCATTCCCATGTGGAAGTCTTCGTAGGCGTCCCAGAGGCCGTCGGTAATCATCGAGTCGAGGATTTGTCCATGCCCGAGCCGGTAGCCTTCGCGCGCCCGGGTCAGCAGGTAGGGGGCGTTGGTCATCGATTCCATCCCGCCGGCGACGACCACGGTGGCGTTGTCGGTGGCGATGGCCTGGGCGGCCAGCGCCACTGCCTTCAGGCTCGAGCCGCAGACCTTGTTCACCGTCATGGCCGCCACCTGCGGGCGCAGGCCGCCCCGCAGGCCCGCCTGCCGCGCCGGGTTCTGCCCGAGGCCAGCCGACAACACGTTCCCCATGATGATTTCATCCACCTGCGCGGGCTCGACCCCCGCGCGCTTGACCACCTCGTTGACGACTTTGGCGCCGAGCTCCGTGGCGGAAAAGGGCGTGAGCGAGCCCTGGAACTTCCCGATGGCGGTGCGGGCGGCGCTAAGGATGACGGCGGACTTCATGGCTTGCTCCTTCTCCCCCACCGCGATTATAGGTTTCGGCTCCGCCCCGGTCAAGGAAACCGCGTGTCATTTCCAGCCGCTTTGCAACTCCCCCGGAGATTCTTCGGAAATCTCCCTTCTCAACTTTCCTGTTTTCAATCACTCCCACCTTCCACCCCACCCCCCGGGGGGTAGGCATCTGCTTGATTCGTCGTGCCTTGCTGGGCGAGATTTCCGCCGCTCTCTTCCATCTCCTTGACTGGCCGCAGTTTGGGACATGAGATTCTTTCGGTGTTCTTTGGTAGCGGCGACGAATCGCGCCGTTGGCGATTCGGCGTCGGCGTTTTTCGCGGCCAACCAACTACCGACGAGGAACGCACAAACCACGTTCCTCGCCGCTACCCTTCCCTAGCACGATCGCTGCGACGAAGTCTACGGTTTTTGCGGTTTTTGCGGTTTTTGCGGACGTTTTTTTCGCCGAGTGCAAAAATAGGCCCGTTTTCGCGCTCCCCAAATCCGCAGTTTCCGCACGGACAGGTAGCGCGGGTTGGCTGCTTGGCCGGCCGGAGGCCGGCCGCCTACCCGCGGTTCTTGAACAGGCCGCAGGTAGCTCGCCCGCCCTTTCTTGGTGTCCTGTGGCACCGGCGTCTCGCCGGTGTCCGGAAAGGGCGGGCTCGCAACCTGCGCTACCAGAGCACAGAGGGACGAAGTAGCGGCGACGAAGGCGCCGTCTGCCTTCGTCGTCGGTTTGTTCGGAACAGCCGACGAGGAACGCACAAACCGCGTTCCTCGCCGCTACCCAATTCCTTGCCCGTCATCCCGCCTGCCCTGAGCGAAGCCGAAGGGAGCGGAGCCTGCCTGCGGCAGGCAGGCGAGGGATCTCTTCCCTGTGCCGGCAGGCTCCCCTTGCCGGTCACGCGGCGCGCGGCTAAGATGAGAAACGCGCTCGCATGAAACCCTCGACGCCGCCGGAGACCCTGAACACCCCGCAGCGGGCAGCGGTCGAGCACCTGCACGGGCCGCTGCTGGTGATGGCCGGGGCGGGCACGGGCAAGACCCGCGTCATCATCGAGCGCGTCCTCTACCTGCTCGACACCATCCCCGCGCTCGAGGGCGACAACCTCCTCGCCATCACCTACACCAACAAAGCCGCCGACGAGATGGCCGCCCGCCTCCGCCGCCTGGGCGACAAGCGCGCCGAGCGCGTCGGCGTCCACACCTTCCACGATTTCTGCTACCAGCTCCTGCGACGGCACGACGAGGCGCTGCGCATCCTGGACGACACCGACTACTGGATTTTTCTCCGCCGGCGGCTTGACCAGCTCGGCCTCGACCTCTTCAAGCGCCTCTCCGAGCCCGGCCGCTTCTTGAGCGACTTCCGCCGCTTTTTCTCCCGCTGCCAGGACGAGCTGGTCAGCCCCGCCGATTACAACCGCTACGTCGAAAACCTCGCGGCCGCCTTCGAGAAGGAGAAGGCGCTCCTCAACACCGAGGAGCAGGCGGCGCGCGCCGAGGAGCTGTGCGAGCAACAGGAAATCGCCCGCGCCTACGGGGCCGCCGAGCGTTTGCTGGCGGAGGCCAAGCGCACTACCTTCGGCGGGTCACTGCTGGCGGCGGTCAGGCTGCTCGAGTCGAACCCGGAAGTCCGCGCCCACTACCAGGAGCGCTTGCGCTACATCCTGGTGGACGAGTTCCAGGACGCCAACATCGCCCAGATCCGCCTGCTCGAGCTGCTCGCCGCCCGCCACCGCAACCTGATGGTGGTGGGCGACGACGACCAGGCCATCTATCGCTTCCGCGGCGCCTCCTACGCCAGCTTCAAGAAATTCGCCGAGCTTTTCCCCGACTGCAAGAGAATCACGCTAACGCAGAACTACCGCTCCACCGCCCGCCTGCTCCGCGTCGCCACCGAGCTTATCGCCCAGAACGGCCCGGCGCGCTTCGACCCGCACAAGAAACTCCAGCCCATGCAAGCGAGTGGCGAGAAAGTCCGCCTGGCGGAGGTCGAGGCCGCCGCCGCCGAAGCCGCGCACCTCGCGGGCGAGATTCAGCGGCTGCGCCAGGCCGCCGGCACCTACGCCGGCATCGCCGTCCTCTACCGCGCCCACGCTCACCGCAACGCTCTGGTCGAGGCGCTCACCGCCGCCCGCATTCCCTTCGTCATCCGCCGGCTCTCCCTCCTCTCGAATACTCTCGTCCGCGACCTCATCGCCTACCTGCGCGTGATTCACCGGCCGGGAGACAACGTCAGCCTGGCGCGCCTGCTGGCCATCCCTGCCTGGGGACTCTCGCCCGAGCGGCTCCGCGAATTGACGGCGCGCGCCGCCGCGAAGCGCACGTCACTGATGGAGGCCATCGAGTCGTTGCCGGATAGCGTGCGGGACGGGCAAACGAAGCTGGGCGAGCTGCTGCGCTTGCTCGCCGAGCTGCGCGCCCACGCCGAAGAAGGCGCGCTGACCGAGCTCTTTGACCGCCTGGTCGAGCGGCTCGGGCTGCGCCCGCTGCCCTCCGACCCCGACGCCCGCGCCCTCGACACCTTCGCGCGCTTCCTCCGCCAGTGGGAGGAAGAGAAGTGCCAGACCAAGCGGGTGGCGGAATTCATCGAGTACTTCGACTACTTCGAAGAGGCCGGCGGCGAAATCGAGCTGCCGGAAGACCAGGAGAACCGCGACGCCGTGCAGTTGATGACCGTGCACACGGCCAAGGGACTCGAGTTCGACTCGGTCTTCGTCCTGCGGGTCAACCGCGGCGACTTCCCCACCCGGAAGCGCCAGCCGCTCTTCGAATTCCCCGAAGCTTTGATGAAGGAGGCCCTGCCGCCGGGCGACTTCCATATCCAGGAAGAGCGGCGCCTCTTCTACGTGGCCCTGACGCGGGCGCGCCGGCGCTTGACGCTGACGACGCTCACGGGAAAACGCAAGGCTCCGTCCATCTTCCTCGAAGACATCCTCCGCAACGCGGCAGCGGGGCGCGAAGTCGAGCAGCTCGCGCCCGCCGTGAAGGCGCCGGCGGCCGAGCCCGGCGGCCCGCCCTTCGGGGCCGCGCAGGGCCCGCTTTTTGCCGCGCGCCAGGCGGCGCTCTGCTATTCCCGCATCGCCCAGTGGGCGCGCGACACCGCGGGCCCCCCGCCCGCCGAGCCCCTGGAGTTGAGCCATTCGGCCGTCGAGACCTACCAGAAGTGCCCGCTGAAGTACAAGCTGGGTCAGGAGTGGCAGCTGCGCGGCGCGGCGACGCCGGCGATGATCTTCGGCCAAATCATGCACGCCAGCGTGCGGGAGTTCTTCCGCGCCCGCCAGCGCCGGCGGGCGCTGCCGGTGGAGGAGGTGCGGCACATCTACGACCAGCAGTGGCGCCTGACCGGCTGGCCGTTCCGCGACGCCTACCAGCAGGAGGAGTACCGCGCCAGCGGCTGGCAGCAGTTCGAAGCGTTTTGCCGGAGCCAGGCGGACGCGCCGGTGCAGGTGCTGGAGCTCGAAAAGACTTTTCACTGGCCCTGGGAAGATGTGGTGCTGACCGGGCGCATCGACCAGGTGAACCGCCTGGACGCCGCGGGCGTCGAAATCGTCGAGTACAAGACCGGCCAGCCGCGCCCGCCCGAGAAGGTGGAGAAGGATTTGCAGCTCGCGCTCTATGCGCTGGCGGCGCGGCACCACCTGAAGCTCAAGCCGGAGCGGCTGACCCTCTACAACCTGACGGTGAACCAGCCCATCAGTTTTTCCCCGACGGAAAAAACCGCGGCGCGGGCGCTGGAGGCGGTGCGGGAGGTCGCCGCCCGCGTGCGGGCGCGCGAGTTTCCGGCGCACCCCGGCTACTGGTGCCGCTACTGCGACTATCGCCGCGTTTGCCCCGAGCACGAGCAAATGCTAGCGGGCGCGGGCGCCCCGGAGGCCGAAGCGGCGGACGACGAGCCCGATTCGGGCCAGCCGGCCAGAGACTCCTAGTGCCGTTCCAACTTGTTCGGAGCCACTTCCCCGATGAATAAGGCGATTCCGGGTGCTTCGAGCCAGAACGGTTCTTGGGCGAAACAAGTTTGGAACGGCACTAGAAAAAGAAGAAGGGGAGCCAGATGTGGCTCCCCTCAATTGCTCCTGCCTAGTTTGCCTCTAGGCCATTCCTACTTTCCCCCGAATCAAGTGATGTATAGGGTC
>MEKM01000064.1 GCA_001766965.1 Acidobacteria bacterium RIFCSPHIGHO2_01_FULL_67_28
AACGTCGCCATCCTCGGCATCGGCTCCATCCAGAAGCGCCCGGTGGTGATTGACGACGCCATCGCCATCCGCTCCATGGCCTATTTGACCTTGAGCTACGACCATCGGGTCGTGGACGGCGCCGTCGCTCACCAGTTCATGGGCCGCATCAAGAAGCTGCTCGAAGAGTGGAACGAGCCGGTGCTCTAGAGGCTGGAGGCTCGACGCTTGAGGGTGGGACGGTCTCCCGCTGAAAGCATTCGAAAGGAGACGCTGATGCTTGATCGCCTACGCCATCCGGTTCTTGCCATCGGATTCCTTCTCACCCTGCTAGTCGTTCCGTTTGACGCCGGCTTCGCCCAACAGCGCGGACCCTCGACTCCGGAGGAGCGTACCCGGGTGGTCGAGGTGGCCCGAGCCCTGGAACAGAGTCCATTGGACAAGGACAACAAGAAGGGTCGCGAGTGGGCGCTGGCTTGGGTGATTCAGGTACCTGATCTAACGATAAAGGTGTGCACGGACTTGCTAGGGCCAGTAGCCGGATCGAAGAAGAACTATTCATCCGAGCTGATCGCCCAGATGATTATCTCCAGTGCGGCATTCGCCATCGAGCATCCCGACAAAGCCACCAACGACACTGCCGTGAGCCTGGCCGGTGTGGAAGGCACGCTGAAAGCATATGAAGCGATTCTTAGAGAAAAACCAAAGGCACGGCATGAGTTTCTCGATGAGCTGGTGCAGGAGCGGGCCAAGGGCCAGTTGGCCGGGTACGTTGAAGACACCATGAAGAAATGCAAGTAGGGAGATGCATGTGACCACATTGCTTGTTGCGGCCGGTTGCATCGCGGTGCTCGTCGTGGCCGCGGGCTGGTACGTCAAGCGCCGGTTCGAGCGGATGGGGCAACACCTGCCCGGCGCCCTCGCGCAGTGGGAAAAAGAAATCGAGAAGCTCGAAAAACCCAAAGGCTAGCTGCGCCACCGAGTAGTTTGACTTCCCTTTGAAGCAAAATATCGAGACGCGCTTCTGAGGTACACAAGTATGAAAACTAGTCGAACCTTCCTAACACTCCCTGTCGTGTCACTTGGTGCTGAATACCTGACGATGGGCTACCTCTTGAGACGAAACATCCTGACATACAAGGCTCCGCCCAAGAATGAAGGTTATGATCTCATTTGTATTCACCCTGACCCGAGGAAGGTCAGTCGGCAGATTAGAGTTCAGGTGAAGAGTCGCTACCAGGCAGATTCTGATAAATCGATCCTCCTCGGCCGAACTCTTGGCGCATTCGACTACCTTGTGGCTGTCTTTCTCAATATCGGTTACTTCTTCGGCGGACGCCCAGAAAAAGGACAAACCCTTAGACCAGAGTTCTATACGTTTCCTAGAGCTTGGGTGGAAAAACACCACAAAAGGGAGACGTGGGGTGGAAAACTCCGGCTGAGGCAACTAAGAATCGAACCCTACCGTGATGAAAGAGGATTCGAATACATCGCCAAGGCTCTCCGAGTTCCTCGGCCACGCAGATAGACGGGCATTATGACCGCTTCTTAGTCGTCGGCGGAGGGCTGGGCGGGACCGCGACCGGGCGAGAGGATGACCAGGTCGCCGGCGCCGGGGACGGTGTCGGGGTCGCGCGGGCCGAAGCTCTGCGGGGCTTCGGCGGGGCGGCCGAGCTGCCGCCGCATGCGCTCGAACTCGCTCTCCGGCTGCCCCAGCGCCCGCGTGCGCACGTCCTGCTTCAAGCCGTGCTGCACCAGCCGGCCGATGCCGATGTTCCCTGCCCAGAAAAGCAGGTTGCGCACGTGGAAGAAGGAGCGCAGGCCGTTCGGCCCGTAGGGGAAGCGCACGGGCTTGCGCCAGCTCAACCGCCGGCGGATGGACTTCCAGTTGTAGAACTCGCCCCAGCCGTAGGCCAAGAGTTCTTTCAGCTCCTGCTCGGTCATGTTCTTGGGGATGAAGGTGACGTTGCCGAAGTTGTACTCGCCCCAGTCCTTCTCCCGCACGCGCCCCTCGCGGATGTACTGGCGGTAGAGCGCGGTGCCGGGGAGCGGCGTCAGGCAGGAGAACTGGGCGAACTCGAGCTTCGCGTCCCTGACCACGCGCACCGTCTCGTGCAGCGTTGCGGGCGTATCGGCGTCGAGCCCGAAGACGAACGCTCCCCAGATGCCGATCTTCTTCGAATGAATCCGCTCGACCACGCGCAAGAAGCGCTCGTGCCAGTTGGTGGGCTTGCCGAGCTTCTTCAGGCCGGCGTTCGAAAAAGTCTCGAAGCCGATGAAGAGCGCGACGCAGCCCGACTGCCGGGCCAGCTCCAGCAGCTCTTCGTCCTCGCCCAGCAGAATCGTGGCCTGGGCGCCCCAGCGAATCTTGAGCGGGGCGATGGCCTTGAACAGCTCGCGGGCGCGCTTGGGGTTGCCGTTGATGATGTCGTCAATGAAAAACACCCAGCGGTTGCGCCCGAGCGCGCGCAGCTCTTCCTGCACGTGCTCGAGCGGGCGGAAGCGGTAGGCGCGTCCGGCGGTGCGCGAGACCGAGCAGAAGTCGCAGTCGAAGGGACACCCGCGCGCGGTCTCGACCGTCTGCGGGATAAGGTAGCGGTCGAGCTTGAGCAAATCGCGCCGCGGCAGCGGCCCGCCCTGCATGTCGAACATCCGTTCGGCGCGGTAGACCTTCTCGAGCTTCCCCTGGCGGAAATCTTCCAGCACGCGCGGCCAAGAGTATTCGGCCTCGCCCACCACTACGGCGTCGGCGTGCGGCGCGGCTTCGTCCGGGCAGACGGTGACGTGCACGCCGCCGAGCACGACGGTCTTGCCGCGGGCGCGGAACTTGTCGGCGATGTAGTAAGCCGCCGGGGCCATGTTGGTCATGGCAGTGACGCCGACAAGGTCGCAGTCGGCCTCGAAGTCAATCGGCTCGACCGACTCGTCGATGATGCGGACTTCGATGTCGGAAGGCGTGAGCGACGCCAGGATGGCGAGGTTCAGCCCGGGGAAGACGCCGCCCTGCCCGAAGTGCATGTTGTGGGTGAACCAGGAAGCCCACTTCGGAAAGGCGGGCACCCGATAGCAGTTGAAGGGATTGTTCGGGCTGATGAGCAGAACTTTCAGCGAATCCCGCGGCAAAACCGCCTCCCTGCGCGCACTCCTCGAGCCAGAGGCCGTCGCTCTCGGAGGGATTCTATCCGCCTCGCGGAAGAAGGCAAGCGAAAAAGCAGCGTTCCGGGATCAGCCGAACTGGAAGGACGACTCCTCGCCGGCTTGCTTCCCCACCCAGAAGTCGGGGTCGGGATCGCCGAGCTCGATGCCGATCTCCTGGCCGCCGTGGGGGTCCGGGTCGCCCACCCAGACGACGCGGGCGGTGAGCTTGGCCATGGTGGTGACGTTGTGGATCTCCAGCTCCGTGTCCACCACCATCTGGCTCTGCAGGTGGAGCAGCGCTCCGTAGGCGTTGACCACCTTGGTGGTGGCGCGCTCGGTGTGGCGCTCGCCCTTGGCGTCCGTCCAGATGACCTGCACGAGGATCTCGAGCAGCACGCGCGGCGAGCGCCGGCGGTCTTCCTCGGAGACGGGGGCCAGCTCGGCGTCCGTGGGCAGCTCGGCGTGCTTCTCTTTCAGTAGGGCGATAGCGAGCTCGGTGGCGGCGGCTTCGTTTTCGACGCTCGACTTCTTCAGGGCGGTGATGGCGGCGGCGCGCAAGGCGCTGCTCTCCCTCACCAGGAAGACCAGCGCCTTGATGGCCGCCGGGTCGGCCGTTTCGCCCAGAGCGGACGCGGCCCGGCGGGCTTCGGCGAAATCCATGTCGGCCAGCAGGTGAATCAGCGCAGCGGTGTAGCCCCGGGCGGCTTCTCCGGTCGGCTTGGATGGTGGCTTGGGCTTGTCCATGAAAGGGTCAGGCCAGCTCCAACCGCAGCCGCTCGGCGAAGTCCGGCAACTCGGCCACCGGGACGAGAGCGATCTGCTGCTCGGCCAGGATGCGGGCCGCGAGTTCGGCGGTGTCGCCGGCGGGCGGCGCTTCCACGACGGCGGTGCAGCGCGCCGTGAGCTTTTGCGCGGCCAGCCGCGTCGAGATGCGCTCCATCGTGTAGGCTAACACTTTGGCGCGGTCGACCTCGCGCTCGAGCGCCAGCGCTTGCAGGAAGCCCCGGTGGCCGTTGCGCCGCCAGCCGAAGTCGAAGCGGAAGCGGTCGCCCTTGTGCGTGAACTCCTCCACGGCGACGCTGCGGTCCAGCCTCTCCCACAAACCCGCGCGGCGGAGCGCCGCGTTCAGCTGCGCGCGAATCCAGGCGCGCGAGCGCTCGACCGCCGCCGCCAGCCGCGTCGGGTACTTCGGCTCGACCACGTAGGTTTCAAACAGCCGCTCGAGCTCTGCCTCGGGGTCCGTGGTCAGCACCGCCTTGGGCTCGGCGAACTCGAGCGCGTTCGAGAACTGTTGCAGGCGGTCGAGGGTGCCGGCGAGGTTCGCCGCCTGCCCGGCGGCTTCCGCTTCGATTTGTTTCTCGAGCGCCGCCAGCACGTCCAGGTCGGCCCAGGGATGGAGCCGCCGGACGCGGGCGAAGTTTTCGAGCAGGCGCGGCGGCAGCAGGCGTTTGTCGGCCGGGTCGTAGAGCAGCACGCCGAGATTGACGAACTCGCCCCGGACGATGTTCGGCACGTAGCGCAGCAAGTAAAACTGGCAGGGACGTTCGGCGTCGGGCATGGTCAGCTCCAATTCGGGAAGGGTTGACGCGACGAATTCTTGGCAGCGGCAATCAACTCCCGGATGCGCTGGCGCCGACGGTCAAGCTGCTCGAGCAGGCGGTCCATGGCTTCGGTGTCGGCATTGTACCACTCGGGCGGAAGCCCGGCGGCGGCCTGGTCGAGCGCCGCGGGAGAGAGAGATTCCAGCCGCGTGAGCCACGGCTCGAAGTCAGCCCAGCCGCGGATGCCGGCGTAAACGCGGTGGCGATGGTAGAGGCCGCGCAGCGGGCTGTCGGGGAAGTTCCACTCGCCGGCATTCAGGCAGAAGCCCTGGTCAATCATCTGCACCCGGTAGCCGCGGCGGGGCGGGGCATGCGCCACAAAGATGACTTGGCGGCCGTTGGTGTTGCAGGTCCACTGGTCGAAGAGGACCATCCCGGCGAAGTCGCCGAGGTTCTCGACGTCGCCCAGGCGCTCGTCGGGCAGTAGGTCGTAGACCAGAGTTTGCAGGGGCGAGCCGGGGAAGCGCGACCCGAATTGGAACCCGGAACGGCACTTTTCCCATTTCCCCGCTTTGTGCACCCGCAGCTCCGGCGTGCCGTCAATCAGCTCCGCCGCCACCTCCACCACCTCCGGCCGCGCCACTGGCAAGCCCAGGTCTTGCGCCAACTTTCCACAGAGCATTTCATTCGCCAGAATGCGCAAGTGCTGGGGGTTATTCTGGAATTTGGTGACGTAGTAGGCGCCATCGTCGCAGCGCAGCAAGTGGGCTTGGGCGCCGCCGCGCATGCGGCGGATGTGTTCAAGCGCGCGCCGGGGCATAGAAGAGTGGCTCGGCCTGCCTGCAGCCGGCAGGCCGCGGCCATCCTAGTCGCAAGCGTAGGCAGGGGCAAGCTGATTGCGGGCTGGGCTACCGCACCTGCCACTCGGCAAGGAAGGCTTCGACGGAATCCAAGTAGGCGTCGGGGAAGTCGGCCTGGGGCCGCCAGGTGCGGATCAGTGCGAGGGCGTCCCGGCGCGAGTAGCCGAGCACGCGCAACAGCGCCAGCGCCACCATCGGCCCGCGATGGATTCCTGAGGCGCAGTGCACCAGCACCTTCGCCTCCGGCCGCTCCAGCGCTTCGAGCGCAAAGCGCACCCCGCGGAAGAACAACTCGGCCGGCTTGGGCTGGAAGTCGTCGTCGGTACCCAAGTCAAGAACCACGGGCTCATGGTCGCCAGAGACGAGCAGCGTGCGGTCGTCGAACTCAACCTGGGTATTGATGATGTGGGTGAAGCCGGCGTGCTTGAGCTCCTCCAGGTTCTCGCGGGTGTAGATGGCCCCGCCCACCGCCAGGCGTTCCGTCAAGAAGCTGTAGTCGGCCATCAGGGGTTGATTTTGTAGTACCGCGTCCAGCCGCCCATCTGGGGGAAGTGGACGCGGGCGCGGTAAAGCTCCGCCACCTGCCGGATGTGGCCGAGGTCGTGGAAGGCCCACTCGTGCATCATCTGGCGCAGGCTGACCATGCCGAGCTCCGGATGCCGCGCGTGGCGCTCGAGCGCTCCCCGCGGCAGCCGCCGCAGCAAGGCCAGCGAGCGAGCCCGCTCGCGCTTGAACCGCTCGAGGCTCTGCCGCGCTTTCTTGCCCGAGTAAGTCCCTCTTGCCGCCTGCGCGTTCTGGTCGTAGGCGCCCAGCGGCTCACCTTTCACAAACTGCTCGACCCGCACGCGGAAGCCTTCCCGCTCAACGTGCGCCAGGTGCGCCAGCACCTGGCTGATGGACCACCGCTTGCGGTTCGGCTTCCAGTCGAAAGCCTCGCGCGGCGCGGCCGCGAGCAGGGTTTCGAGAATCTTCGGCGTCTGCTTCAGCGTGTCGAGCCCGGGAATCGTTCTAGCGCTCATCGCCTTTCTCCTTCTTTTTCACTTCGGCGCGCAGGCGCCCGCGCGCTAGTTGAATCGCGAGAGCATCGCCGACGCTGACCGCGCCGGCGCTCTTCACCACGTTGCCCGCCTCGTCGAAAACGATGGCGTAGCCGCGCTCGAGCACCCGCATCGGGCTCAACTGGTGCAACTGCCCGGCCAACGCCTTCAAGCGCAGCCGCTCCTGGCGCACCCGCCCGCGCAGGTCGAACGACGCCAGCCGGGCCGCGGCCAGCGCCCAGCGCTGGCGCGCCTCGGCCACCGAATCGCGCAAGGCCAGGCGGAGCGCGGCCGCCAATTCGTCGGCGCGTTGCGACTGCTCCCTGACCAACCCTTCCAGCCTCCGCCAGCCGGGCGCGGCCAGAAGCTCCGTGAGCTGCTGGCGGGCGTGCAAGGTCTGGTAACGCACGAGCTGCGCCATCCGCGCCTCGAGCGCCTGCAGGCGCTCCTTCAATTGCTCTTTGCTCTTGATCACCAGCTCGGCGGCGGCCGAGGGCGTGGGCGCGCGCAGGTCGGCGACGAAGTCGGCGATGGTGAAATCAGTTTCGTGGCCGACGCCGGTGATGACGGGGATCTTCG
>MEKM01000065.1 GCA_001766965.1 Acidobacteria bacterium RIFCSPHIGHO2_01_FULL_67_28
GCTGAAGTCGGGGTTCACCGCCACGTCCAGCACCAGGCTGTCGCGGAAAACGAATTTGGCGTCCAAGCCGGCGTCGGGGTCGGCCTGCTCGCGCTCGAACTGCGGGCGCAGCGGGTCGCGCTCGTCGGGGGCGCGGAAGGAACGGAAGACCCCGAAGGGGATGAGCTGGATGTTGCGCCCGGGGGAGATGTTTTCCAGGCCTTCGAGCGTGGCGGTTTGATTCAGGCGGCCCTGGATGCGGCTGGAGTAGTGCGGCCAGAAGGTCTCCTCGTTCAGCCGGGGAATGTCGCGGTTGAAGAGCAGGCCCCAGGTCTGCCGGGGGCTGTCGGAGAAGCGAAGGCTCTTGAAGGGGATGGCCATCCAGACGACGTAGCCCTGGTCGGTGAGTTGCCCGCGGGAGTGCCAGAGCGTGTCGAAGGAGCTGTCGAACTCGGACGGCCCGCCCCCGCCGCCGCCGCCCGAGCCGCCTTCGGTCCACAGGGCGTCCCACTGGATGCCGAAGGGGTTGGTGACGAAGGCGTAGGCGCGCCGCTCATCGTGAAAGGTGTCGAGCATGATCTCGACAATGTCGTCCCCGAAAACGTTCTCCCGCTGCGCCATGCGGGCGCGGATTTTCGCCGGCTCGGAGTCGAAACAGATGAACACGGCGTAGAGGTTCTTGTCGTCGTAGCCGAGGTAGACCTCGGTGCGCTGCGTCGAGGGCTGACCGTCGCTGGGGTTGCGCTGGATGAAGCCTTCCACCTTCGCCAGCTTCCCTTCCCAGTCCCCGCTCGGCTTCATCTCGAGGAAGTCTTCGAGCTTCGGGGCGCGGTCGACGCGGGGAATGGTGACGGTGGGGCGGTCAGCGGCCGCGGGCCAGGCGACCGGCGACCCGAGCAGCAGGCCGAGGAGCCCCAGGGCGGCCGCCAGCCCGGTTGTCGAGCTGCACAACCAGCGCGGGGCCCGGCGAGTCGGCGGACGCCGCGGTGCTCTGCGCATGGCGGCGACGAAGTTGACCCCCCTTCTTTCCGGCGGCGGAAGCACGACCCCAGGGTTCTCCTGGCCCGGGCAGGAAGCTCAAGCAGGGGGAGGCAGGAAGTCGTACTGCTCGATGACTGCCGCCACGCCCACCAGCCCGCCACCCCGCTCGGAGCCGAGCTTTTCGACCCGCACCACCCGCCCGGCACACTGCACCCGCACGTCGTCGGTCAGGGTGATCTCCTTGGGCAGGGTCAAGACGAATTCGATGGGCGAGCCGGCCTCCAGGTCGCGGTCCACGGTAAAATACAAGCCGCGGTAGCTGACGTCGCGGGTCTTGGCCTGGGCGGCCAGGGGCTGGCCGGCGGCGGAGCTGCTGACCTCCACCGGGAGATGCATCAGGAAGCGGCGGGCGTTTCGGCGGTCGTCCACGGTCCCTCCCGCGGAAAAAGCGCTCTTTTCTTGGCGCTACCCTAGCATCGCGCCTGGGGAGGCGCAATAGGAATTCCGTCTAGGGCGTAGTACTCGGGTGGGACTGCTAGAGGCGCTTGATGTTCTTGCGGACGCCCTTGGCCAGCTTCTCGAGCTCCTCGCTCCGGCGGCGCAACTCGAGGGAAAGCTCCTGGTCGGGATCGGTTTCGGCCAGCGTGGTCTCCAAGGCTTTGAGGGTCTCGCGCATTTTTCCCAGGTCTTCGTGCACCTGGCGGAGAGCCTCGCGGCGGTCGGCGCGGGCGGCGCGCTCGCGGCGCTCCTGTTCGCGCTTGGCCTCCTCTTCCTGCTGGCGGCGCTTGCGCTCCAATTCCTCCACCGAGTCGGGCCGGCGGGGGGGCCGTTGCGGGGGGGCGCCCTGTCCGGTGAGAGCCGCCGGGGTCGCGAACGGAGGCGGCGCCGCCAGCAACAGCCCGACCGCCACCATTCCCGCGGCCACCCACCTGCGCAGCATCCGTCCTGTCATGGTGTCTCCTTCCGGGTAGAGTTGAGCCTCACGGCCTCGCTTGCTAGCATAGCAGCTTTTGGCGGAGCGCCAAGAAACCCCGAGGAGCGTCGCAGCGTGAAACGCAAAGTGCAATCGTTCTTCCTGCCGGGCCCGGCGGGGAAGCTCGAAGCCCTCTGGGAGCAGCCGCCGTCCGCGCGCGCGGGCCTGGTGGCGCTCGTCTGCCATCCCCACCCGCTCTACGGCGGCACGCTCCACAACAAGGTCGTCCACCACACGGCCCGCGCCTTGCAGGAGCTCGGCTTGGCGGTGCTGCGTTTCAACTTCCGCGGCGCCGGGCGCAGCCAGGGCCGGCACGACCGGGGCCGGAGCGAAGCCGACGACGTCCGCGCCGCCCTCGACTGGCTCGAGAAAAAAGCCCCCGTCGCCGGAGTCGTCCTGGCCGGGTTTTCCTTCGGCGCCTGGGTGGGGCTGCGCGTCGGCTGCGGCGAGGCGCGCGTCGGCGCGCTAATCGGCGTCGGCCTGCCCGCCAATGACAGCGACTTCTCTTACCTCGCCGACTGCTCGAAGCCGAAGCTGTTTATTCAGGGCACGCGCGACCAGTTCGGCTCGCTCGGCGCTGTCGAGGCCCTGGCCGAGCGCGCCGCTGCGCCGAAAGAGCTGGTCTGGGTCGAAGGCGCCGACCACTTCTTCGCCGGCCACCTGGAGGAGTTGCGCCGCGCCATCCGCGATCACTTCCCGCTGCAGGTACAATGACCGGCAGCCAGAGATTGGGTAGGGCAAGGCCTTGCTTGCCCTGAGCTTGCCGAAGGGTGCCTTGCCGCGGCAGGGGACAAGCCCCTGCCCTACCCGAACAACACAAGCGAGGACACCATGCCGAGCGTTTGCTGTGCCACGATGGACGACGCCCTCGACCGCGCCGCGGTGGTGAAGACCGCGATGAACCGCATCGAGGACGGCCGCCTCGTCAACGACATCCAGACCGAGTTCTTCGTCCGCGGGGGCCCGGAGGGTCGCTACGACTACCTGGGCATCAACTACTGTCCCTTCTGCGGGCGGGCCGTCTCGCTCGGCCTCTGGGCGGCGGAGAAGAAGAAGTGACCCGCTCTTGCGGGTCACCCTGAGCGAAGCGAAGGGTCGCAGCCTCACTCCTCCCTACTGCGAGCGGCGCTGGAGGCGGGCGAGCACTTCCCTTGTCATCCTGAGCGGAGCCCCGCCCATTCCGCCATTGGTGGCACCGGCGTCTCGCCGGTGTTCTACATTCCCCACAGGCCAGAGGCCTGTGCCACTGAGGTTAATGAATGGGCGGGGCGGAGTCGAAGGATCTGCTTTTTCCTGAACCGGGCGCCTACTGGGAACGCCGCTGGACGCGGGCGAGGGCGGTGAAGTCAAACTCGGGGTCGAGGTCGAGCGCGCGCTGCCAGGAGCGGGCGGCGTTGTCGAGGTCGCCCGCCAGCGCCTGGGCCAGCGCCAGCCCGTGCCAGGCGTAGGCGTCGTCGTCCTTGTAGCCGAGGGCGTGCTCGTAGGCGGCGAGCGCCTGCTGGTGGCTCAAGAAGCGCAGCCCGGTCGCGCCTTCTTCGTGGTGCCGGGCCCATTCTTCCAAGCCTTCCTCCGGCGGGCGCATCACCGCCACGTCCTTCGCGACCTTGAGAATCTCCCGGGCGCAGTAGACGAGCTCGCTGCGGGCCGGCGATTGCGGGAAGAGCGCCACCGAGTGCAGTAGCTCGCGCAGGGCGAGCGTCAGGTAGCGCTGCGGGGGCTGCTTGTCCCGCAGGAGCGCCAGGGCGGCGCGGTAGTGCTCGCGGCTCTCGAGCACGTTGCCGGTGCGCACCCGGAGCTCGCCGGCCTTGACGTGTCCGGGGTCGAGTTCGAGCGCGCGCTGGTAGCAGGCGTAGGCGCGATCGAGCTGGCCGAGCGCCCCGGCGGCGTTGCCGAGCCAGTAGTGGTGGTCGGGATTGGCGGGCTCGGCGGCAACCGCGCGCTCGAGCGCTTCGAGGCCGAGCTGGGCCCGCCCGGTCTCGAGATGACAAATGCCGAGCGTCTGCCAAGCGCGGGCGTGGCCGGGCTCGGCCGAAAGCAGCCGCTCCAGCAGCTGGCGCGCCTGGTCGAACTCGGCGGAGTGGAAAGCCTCGAGCGCGCGCGCCAACAACTCTTCGACTTCGCCTCGCTCACTCATATTCGCCCGGTAGGACAGACATTCTTGTCTGTCCTGGCTCCGCTGGCAAGAGGTGGAACGGTTACGCGCCCGGTTCGGGGCCGCGCAGAAAGACGCGCCGGAAGGTTTCGGGAGGGACGAGGGGCTTCTCCACGAGGCGCAGGTTTTCTTCCACGTGCTCGAGGCGGCTCATCCCCACCAGGGCGGCGCCGACGCCGGGGGTGGAGCGGACGAACTGGAGCGCGCGCTGGGCGTCGGTTTCGAGGCCGCCGTTGATGGCGGCGCGCAAATCGTCCGGAAGGTTTCGCGCCACCTGCCCTTGCAGGAGCGAGGCGCTGGCCAAGACGGTGATCCCGAGCCGCTCCGCGGCTTCGAGCAGCGGCACCGGCCCGGCCTCCATCGGCTGGTTCGAGTGCAGCAGGGCCTCGGGCATCGCCAGGTTGTAAGGAAGCTGCGCACAACAGAAGTGGTGGCTGGCGCCGCCGACTTCTCGGGCCACTTCGACGAGCTCGGGAAGCGAAAGGAAGTCGCGCGCCCGGGGCGCCTGCCGGTAGCCGTCCCAGGTGGCGGTGCCGTAGCAGCGGATCTTGCCGGCGGCCACGCACTCTTCGAGCTTCTTGAAGGCGGCGCGGATGCGGCTCAAGAATTCGGCGCGGGGCAGCACCCCGAGCTGGGTCTCGGGGTTGTGGAGGAAATAGATGTCGAGGGTCTCGAGGCCGAGGTTGCGGCGGCTGCGCTCGAGCTGGTCTTCGAGATAGCGCGGGGTCATGCAGTGCATGCCGGCAACGACGTCTTCCGGCTTCACGACGCCGGTGTCGACGTACTCGCGCTGGAAGTAGCCGGCAGGGTCGGGCGGGGGGTCGGCGTCGAAGGTGAGGAAGCCGGCCTTGGAGGCGACGATGACTTCGTCGCGGGCAAGCCGGCCCTGCTGGATGAGAGCGTGAACCGCGGCGCCCACCGCGCGCTCGCTGCGCTGGAAGCGGTAGTTGATGGCGGTGTCGATGACGTTGGCGCCGAGCTCGAGCGCCCGCGCCACCGCCCGGGCGTAACGCTCATCGGTCGCTTCATCGTGCGCGCCCAGGTAGGTCCCGATGCCGAGCGAAGACAGCCACAAGCCCCGGCGCTCCCGGAAGTGGCCCGCCGCGGCGCGGCCGGCGAAGCGGTCGCGGTAGCGCGCCGTTCCTTCCGGCGTGGCAAACCCGGGCAACTCCATCCCACCTCCTCGGAAAGATTGTGATGCGGAGCGAGCGCGCATCCTAGCACATCCCGGACGCCCCCGCTCCGGCCTGCCGCGGAAAGCCCGACCACTCTGATAGACGAAAACAGACCGCGACTGGTTCCCTGAACGCGGGGAGGCGGCCCGGCCCGAGGCAAAATTCGCGCTTGCCTCTCCGCCCGCTTGTGCTAAGCTACGCCCAGTCTCGGGGAGAGCCCAACCAGGAGCCGGTTCGGTGCCGAAACTGGCCGACCTCTTCAAAGGCCGC
The DNA here is from genome assembly GCA_001766965.1 of Acidobacteria bacterium RIFCSPHIGHO2_01_FULL_67_28. GTDB lineage: Bacteria > Acidobacteriota > Terriglobia > Acidiferrales > 2-02-FULL-67-57 > 2-02-FULL-67-57. The sequence goes on from MEKM01000065.1 coordinate 5,531, forward strand.
GAGCTCTACCACGTCGCCCCCTCGCTTTCGGTGGCCGAGGCCGCCCGCTACATGAGCGAGCGCAACGTCGGCGCCGTCTGCGTGCTGGAGCAGAACCGCCTGGTGGGAATTCTGTCGGAGCGCGACCTGATGAAGCGCGTCATCGCCGCCAACCGCGACCCGGGCGCGACCCGCGTCAGCGAGGTGATGACCGCCAAACCCATCGTGGTCGAGGCCCACGAATCCCCGGACCGCTGCCTGCAAACCATGAAGCAGGCCGGGGTGCGCCACCTGCCGGTGGTGGAGGGCGCCCAGCTCGTCGGCCTCATCTCCCTGCGCGACCTCCTCCAGGTGGACCTCGACGAGAAGGTAGACGAGATCAAGCTTATGCAGGACTACATCCACTACGTCCCGCCCTCGAAGCCCCAGCTCTAGCCGCAGCTTCCTAGCGTTTGTCATTCTGAGCGAAGCGAAGAATCTCAACCTCTGGTCTTACCGACAGTGAAATTCTTCGCCCGCCCGGAGCGCCGCCGAAGGGTGGCCCACCGACAGGAAAGCAGGTCCCTCGGCCCCAGGGGAATCAAGGCCTCGGGATGACAACGAACGGATTAGCCGCCGAAGAGAATCTCGGAGAGGCGGCGGAGCTCGTTCATCTGGTGGGCGATGACCCAGCCCTGGTAGAGGTTGATGAGCGTCAGCACCACCACCATCCCGAAGAGCGCCCACACCAGCAACGTGTAGCTCTGGTGGCCGGCCGGCGGTGTGCTCGTCACTCTCATCTCACTAGGTTAGATGCCCGCGCCCGGCCCGCCGATGCCGCCCCTGTGCTAGACTCGCGCGGCAGCCGGCGAGGAGAGGACGTTGGACTTGGACGAAGCCTATAAGAAGCTCGCGGAACGGCAGCGCGAAGTCGAGGAAAAGCTCAGGGAGCTGGCCGCCCTGGCCGACGAAGTCGCCACCGCCCAACACCAGTTCCGCCGCGTCGAGATGGACAAGTTCGAAGAGCTGAACCAGGCGCTGGAGGCCGCGCTCGAGGACTACGCCCGCGCCCGGCGGCGCTTCGGAGAGGCGCTCCAGGGAGAGTGATGACGAGCGAGACCCGCCCGCACGTCCGCGCTTTGTTTGTCTCCCCCCGCCAGGGCGAGCCCATGCAGCCGCGGCCGCAAGTGCTGGCCCGCGCCGAACACGGGTTCGACGGCGACGCTCACGCCCGCCCCGGGGGCAGCCGCCAGGTGCTGCTGCTGGACGCTGAAACCCTGGCCGCCTTGGGCGTGGCCCCGGGCGCGCTCAAAGAGAACATCACCACCGAGAGCCTGGACGTGCCGCGACTCCAGCCGGGCACGCGGTTGCGCGTGGGGAGCGCGCTGCTGGAAATTACCAAGGAGTGCACGCCCTGCGCCTTCGTCGAGAGCGTGCAAGCGGGCCTGCTCGAAAAAGTCCGCGGGCGGCGGGGGATGCTGGCGCGGGTCGTCGAGGGCGGGCCGATTCAGGTGGGCGACAGCGTACAGGTGGAAAAGACGAAAAGCGAAAATCGAAACTCGTAACTCGTAACCTAGAAAACCGAGTTTCGCTTTTCGACTTTCGAGTTTCGATTCTAGCGGCGGCGCTTCTTTGCTTTCCGGGCCTTCTTTTTAGGGCGGGCCTTCTTGCGCGCCCGGGCTTTCTTGCGGGGCTTGGCTTTCTTCGCTTTCTTCCCCTTCTTCGCCTTCTGCGCTTTTTTCGCCTTGCGGGCGGCGGCCCTGGCGGCCTTCTTCTTGGCGGCAACCTCGGCCGGGGGCGGCTCGCCGAAGCGGACCACCTTGGGGCGGGCGAGGCGGGCAAAGTCAGAGTAGCGCAAGCGGATGGCC
>MEKM01000066.1 GCA_001766965.1 Acidobacteria bacterium RIFCSPHIGHO2_01_FULL_67_28
CTACGTCCAGGTGTTTTCGACCGACCTCGCGCTTTACGACGACTTCAACCAGGTTTATCGGACCTACTTCAAGGAGAAGTACCCGGCGCGGGCGTTCATTGGTTCCGGACCGCTCTTGCGCGGCGGGCGTTTCGAGGTCCAGGGGATCGCCGTGAAACGGTAGGCAGGAACTTCAGGGGGCCTTGCGCTTGAGGACGACGCTGGAGCGCTCGTCGGCGGCCACCTGGCGGTAGAACTTCTTCAGCTCCTCCAGCCGCTCGGTGGGGACGCGCACGTCCTTGACCATGTATTCCCGCTGGTAGCGCAGGACGCCGCCGTTGACCTCGATGCGGCTCTTGTAGGCGACAAAGTCGGTGTCGAGCTCGACCGGCGGCGGCAGCTCATCCACCGTGTAGCCCGAGGGTAACTCGATTTCAAAGACGTCACTCTGCAGGGTGGCGGCCTCAAACTCGACCGGATACTGCCGCTCCTTGCCCTTCTTCTGCCGCTCCAGGAGGTCGTCGCCCTTCTGGCCGAGCACGCGCGGGCGCAGGAGCAAGAGGTCGCCAGCGGTCTTGGCGTAACTCTGGGCCACGAACTGGTAACGGACGATCAGGTTCTTGTCGTACTCTTCCAGGTTCTCCACTTCCACAGTTTGCAGATTGAATCCGGGGAGGAATTCAGCGAGGAAGTTCTCGAGCACCTTGCGCCGCTCGGGGGCGGGGGTGTCGATCAGGGAGGCGCGGCGCTGGGTAGCGGGCACGCCCCAGCGCACTTCCTGCACCTGGCCGGCGAGCGTGCCGGTGGACGACAGGCTCAATTTGGCGGTGCGCAGCAGGCGGTTGACCGCCGGCTTCAGCAGCGGCAGCTTCACCAGCTCGCCCCCGTCCTCGGTCACCAGCAGCCCATAGTTCGCCTGCAAGTAGGACGGTAGCTGCCCCGGCGGCGTGATGGAGTCGGTCGGGTCGAAGAAGAGAACGCGCCCGAGCTGCGGGTGCTCGACCGCCGCGTACAGGTTTTCGGCCGGCAGGTCGGCGGGCAGGCGGATGGCCAGGATGGCGTGGTTGAAGTTCAGCATGGAGGGAAAGTCCGGCGTGACCTGCCCGCGGTCGGTGTGAATCAGGACGTAATGGGACTGGAGGCCGATCTCGGCCAGCATCGCGCCCAGCAGCGTGACTTTATCCTTGCAGTCGCCGTAGCGGTTGCTGAAGACTTCCGGGGCGGGGTGGGGCTGGTAGCCGCCAATGCCGATGGCGATGGCGACGTAGCGGACGTCGCGCTGGGCGAAGGCGGCCAGGGCGCGCATCTTGTCAAGGAGCGTCGCCTGCCCGGCGGTCAGCTCCGCCACTTTTTGTTTCATCTCCGGGGTGGCCTGGCGGCGGCCCGCCGTCAGCCGGGCGTACCACTGGCCGACGTCGCCCCAGGAGCCGTGACTCTTGGCCTGGAGCCCCGGCCGCGTGGGGAAGTAGCTGACCGCCAGCCAGCCCGCCACCGCCCGCCAGGGAGGCATGGCCGGCTCGTCCTCGACGGCGGGAATGTCTTCGACCTCCCACAGCCAGCGGTTTTCCCCGGCCGCCTGCGGCTCCTGCCGGGCGTGGTTCAGCCAGGTGGCGTCGAATTCCCATCCTTGGGGAAGCTCGAGGATGAAGCGGGCGCGGCGCACCGGGATTTCGTCTTGGAACATCCAGCGGTCCTGGAGGACGAACGGCCTGCGCTTCTGCTCGTACTCGTAGCCGACCACATTGCCGGGGTCGGCGGCCGGGATGAGCAGGACTTTGTAGCGCGTGTCTTCGTAGAGAGCCACGCCGAAGGGGCTGGTTTCGACGGCGTCCTTCTCCTTGACCTCGTACTCTTTGCCCGCCGCCGGCAGGCTCCAGCCCTTCAGGTATGTGAGCCGCGTCTCGCTGTCGTAGTAGACACTCACCGTGCCGAACTTCCGTCCCTCGGGGCGGAGGATCTTGTAGGCGCGGCGGTAGCGGGTCTTGATCTCGCCGGTATCGCTGACGGTGGTGACCTGCTCATCGAGCAGCATGACCGCCTCGGTGTCGCTCGGGTAAACAGGCAGGGGCTGGCGGGCGGCGGCCTGGAGCCAGTCGGGCGAGCCGGCGCGCGCCGCCAGCGCCGGGGCGAGCAGCGCCGCCAGCAGCAGAGCGGCCCAGGCGCTACTTGGCGCCGCTTGCCTCGCCGACTGTGAGCACCGCCTGGCTTTCATCGCCTTTTTTCACCTCGTCGTAGAACGATCGCAGCAGCGAGTAGTAGGCTTTCTCGAAGTAGAAACCGCTTATCACCAGCAGCCGCTCCACCTGCACCTGGCCGGGCTGGTTCTGGGCGGCGATGCGGTACCGTCCCAGGTCGGCAGGCTTGTCCCGCGTCGCCGGCAGGCTTTCGATCCGGTAGCCCTCGGGCAGCTCGATGGTGACGCGGTCCACCTCTTGATAGGGATGACGGAAGTAGATGGCGTGGACGCGCTGGGCGTGCTGGAAAGGATGCTGCTGCTGCGACTGGAAGATCCCCAGCGGCAGCAGCAGGCGCCGCCCGGTGGGGACGGCGAACCCGGGGGCGTGCAGGGTGAACTCCACAGTCAGCGGCTCCTCGGTACCCTCCCAGCCGGTGACGCGGGTGATGTCCACCTGGGCAGCGCTGGGGAACCAGCCTTTCACCTCGTCCTCGATCATCTTCTTTCGCCCGGCGTCATCCTCGTCGAGAGCGTCCAGCCGGCGACGCAGGGCCTCCTGGCCGGCAAAAACCACCTGCACGCTGCCCTCGAGATTTCCTTCCGCGTCGAGCCGCAGCGCGGCTGTGCGCTCCTCGACGGCGCCGGCGCTCACCGGGTCGGGAGACTTGACATACAGGTCGCCCTCCGCGGCCACCCGGATTCCCTTCACCCCCGACTCTTCCCACGGCAGCAGGTTGTAGGGGCAGAAGCGCGTGGCGGGGTCAAGAAACAGGGTTTGATTGCCGAGCTTGACCGCCACCACGTTGGAATTGAGCTGGGCGGCGCTGAACAGCTCTGGGCTGAAGACGTACTGGCTCCGCGCCGACAGGAACGCCAGGTTGGCCTCCAGGCCGGCAGCCCGCGCCAGACCCAGAAAGAGCAGGTTGATGTCAAAGCCGCTGCCGTAGCCGTTCTTGAGGACGTCCTGGACGTTCTTGTTGTCCTTGCGCTTCTCGCGCTTCTCCTCCTCCCCGCTCTTGGCGCGCTGGAAGCTCAAGTTTTCGATCTGCTGGGCGCGGGCGTAGAGCTTGCGGAGCTTGGTCTCGGGGGTGTCGCCGGGCAGGACGACCTGGGCCACCTCGCGCTCGAGCTCCTTGCGCTTGTCGACGAACTTATCCACCCCCTCGTTCATCTCGGTGACCACCCGGCGCCAGAAGAAGTCGGGACCCAGGGGAAGCCCGCTCGAATAGAAGAACTCAATCCGCATCTTCAGCCAGTCTTCCGGCGGCATGTACTTCTCTTCGGTGAACGCGGGGACGTTTTCCAGTTCGAGCAGGTAGGTGTCGTCGGCTTGCGCTTCGAGTTTCTTGCCCGGCGGCATGTGGTACATGACCCAGCGAAGGCTGGTGAGGCCGCCGCTGTACGGACGGATGGAGAGCCGGGCGCGGCGGATGGCCAGCTCCCGCTGGATGGTCCACCGGGTGTCGTAGAGCCGCATGGAGTCGAACTGGAGACGGTATTGGTACTCGATGATGCCGCCCACCTGCACGTCGGGCAGGGTGAAGGTCTTGGCCATGTACCTCACGTCCCGGTACTTGGCCACCACCTTGTCGTACACGACGCCGGTGAATTCGACGGCCGTGCCATTGGGCTGGACGACCCGCGCCTTCAAGTCCTTCACCTGCCCCCGCCCCTTCCAGTAGTGCACCTGGATGTCGCCGTACTTCTTGCCTTCTTCGGTGAAGATCTTGATGCGGTAGTAGTGGGTCTCGAAAGACTTGACGTCGTCGGTGTGCATCTCCCGGTAGAGGATCATGGCGGAGGAGCCGGGGCTGGCGGGGTTGTCCTTGAGCGCCAATTCCTCCGGCGTGATCGGCAGCCAGTCGTCCTTGGCCGAGGACGCCACCGGCCACAAGACAAGCAAGAAAAGCAGCAGCGTGGTGCCCAGGGGGGCGGATCGCGCTTCCGGGCGCCGACCGAGAAGTGTGGCAGGGCTATTCACGCTGACCCACCTCCACGGTTTGCAGCACCGCCTGCTCACCGTCCCCGGCCCGCACGGCGTTGAAAAAGCCGCGCAAGAGCGAATAGAACTCGCGGGAGTAAGCGAAGCCCTTGACCTGCAAGCGCCGCCGGACGCGGAGCGTGTCCCCGGCGTTTTCCAGCGTGAGCTCGTACCGCCCGAGGGAGGAGTCGCGGTTCTGGGGTTTCGGCAGGCTCTCCACCTGCGCCCCGGCGGGCAGGTGAATGACGATTTCGTCGGTATGCTCGAAGGGGAACTCGAGCTGGATGGGCTGGGCGCGCTGGGTCTGCTGGAAGCGCTCCTGCCACTGCGCCGGGAAAAGGGACGCCGGAACCAGCCAGCGCCGGCCGGTGCTGGAGGCGAATCCGGCCAGGCGGAGGCGGAACTCGGCGCGCAGGGGTTCCTCGGCATTCTCCCAGCCGCTCATTTGCTTGAGCTCGAGCTCGGCCGCGGGCGGCAGCCACCCCTTCACTTCGTCTTCAAGCTTCTGGCGACGGGCGACCTCGTCCTCTTCGCTGGCTTCCCCGCGCCGCTTGAGGGCCTGGCGGCCGTGGAAAGCCAGCCGCAGAGTTCCCGTCAACGCTCCATCGGCGTCCAGGCTCAACTCCGCCTGGCGCTCGACCCGCGCCTGGCCCGGCTCCGGCACCGGCGTCTTGATGAAGACGCCGCCGTTTTCGTCCAGGCGCAGGCCCGCAACCCCGCTTTTCTCCCAGGCCAAGAGGCCGAAGGGACAGAGGGGCGTGCCCGGGTCGAAATACAGCTCCTTCCCTTCTACCGCCACCACCGCCACCTCACCGCTCAATTGTTCCCAGTCAAGCAAGTTCTTCTGGAAGATGAACTCATCCCGCTCCGAAACCCGCGCCACGGCGGCGGGAAAACCGGCGGCCCGCGCCAGGGCCACAAAAAGACGGTTGACCTCGCTGCGCGTGCCATAGCCGTTCACCAGCACGTCCTGCGCGCTCTTATTCTCCTTCAACTTTTCCCGCTTCGCTTCCTCCTCGGTTTTGCCGCGTGCGAAGGTGAGGTTGCGGACTTGCTGGGCGCGGGCGTAGAGCCGCTTGAGCCTGGCCTCGGCGGAGTCCGCTCCGCTCACCAGGCTGGAGGCTTCCCGCTCGACGCCTTTGCTCTTGCCGATGAACTTCTCGACGATCTCATTCCACTCTTTCCCTTCCCGTTGCCAGAAGTCGTCCACCGACTGGATGTCGGCGTAGATGTAAAAGAACTCCACCCGCCACTTGAGCTGATCCGCAGGCGGCATGAAATCTTCCTCGGGAAAGCCGGGAATGTTGGCGAGCTCCAGCGAGACGTTGTTGTACTCATCCACTTGAGGGGCCTGGCCGCCCGGCAAATAGCTGGTCCAGAGCACGCGCGGCGCCTTCACATAGGTCCGTGCACTCGAGCGGGAGTGCGACAAATGATAGGAGCCGGCAAGGTAAGGACGAAAGTGAAAGCGCGCCCGGCGGGTGTAGAGCTGCTCCTGAATGGTCCACCGGGGCACGAGAAAGACGTAGTCGGGCCAGCGCAGGGTGAACTTGTATTCCAGAATGCTGCCCACTTCCGCCTCGGGAAAGGAAAACGCCTTCACCAGATACTTCGTCCGACGCTTCTTGTAGAGCACCTTGTCGTAGACGGGACCGGCGAACTCGACCACGGTCCCGTCCGGGCGGATGGTGCGGGCCTTGATGGAGTCCACATATTCCAACTCTTCCCGGTAAAGGATCTGCACATCCGCGTACCTCTCCCGGCCGACCTCGGTGAAAACCTTGATGCGGTAGTAGTAGGTGGAAAAGCGGTCGCTGTCGTCAAAGCTGGCCTCGCGGTAGAGGATCATGGCGGCGGAGCCGGGGCTGGCGGGGTTGTCCTTGAGCGCCAGCTCCTCGGGGGTGATGGGCAACCAGTCGTCCTTGCCAGCGGCGGGCAGGCTGGCCACGCCGACCAGCAGCAGCCCGGCGGCCAGAAGCCGCCAGCGGTAAGGGGAAAGAAAGCGCATGGCCAAAACCTCGGTCGTGTCAGCGGAGGATGTGCGCGAAGGCGGCGGCTGCGCCGAGAATGACGTCCCCCGCCGGCTATCTGCAAGGAAACTACTCCTGCTGCCCGCCGGGTGTCAATCGGCGGGAGCGGGCTAGCGGGGAAGGTCGTGGCGGATGGCGGCGCCGCCCTTCATCACGAAGCGGACGCGCTCGAGCGCGGTGACGTCTGTGAGCGGGTTGCCTTCGACGGCGATGAGGTCGGCGAACTTCCCCGGCTCGAGGGCGCCGACGCGGTCGGACCAGCCGAGTAGCTCGGCGGCGTTGATGGTCGCCGCCTGAATCGCCTCGAGCGGCGTCATCCCGTACTTGACCATGTAGGCGAACTGCCGGGCGTTGTCCCCGTGCGGGTAGACGCCGCCGTCGGAGCCAAACGCCATGCGCGCCCCGCCCTGCCAGGCGCGGCGGAAGTTGTCGCGCTGGAGCTGGCCGATCTGCCGCTCCTTCTCGAGCGACTCCGGGAGCATCCCCATCTCCGCGCCTTTCGAAAGAATGAAGTCGTCGTTGTAGATGTCCATCACCAGGAAGGTCCCGCGCGCGCGGGCCAGGCGGATGCCTTCGTCGTCAATGAGGCTGGCGTGCTCGACCGAGTCCACCCCGGCGAGAATCGCGGTCTTGATGCCTTCGGCGCCGTGGGCGTGCGCGGCCACGCGGCGCCCGAGCTTGTGGGCTTCCTCGACGATGGCCTGCATCTCTTCCAGAGTGTATTGCTGCACCCCGACGTCGTCGCCCTTGGAGAGCACGCCGCCGGTGGCGCAGAACTTGACGAGGTCGGCGCCGTACTTGACGACCTCGCGCACCTTGGCGCGCGCCGCCCAGGGGCCGTCGGCCACGCCCTGGGCGCGGTGGTTGTACTCGGCCGGCAGCAGGTTCTCGTCGCAATGGCCGCCGGTGATGCCGAGGGCGGGGCCGGAGACGAGCAGCCGCGGCCCCAGGATTTCGCCCTCGTTGATGGCGTCGCGCAGGGCGACGTCCGCGTAGCCGTCGGCGCCCACGTCGCGCACGCTGGTGAAGCCCGTGAGCAGCGTGCGTCGGGCGTTGGTGGCGCCGTAGAGCGCGGCGCGGGGGACGGAGACGCCGAGCGACCGGTAGCCGTGGAAGCGATGGTCGCCGGTGAGGTGGTCGTGGGCGTCAATGAGGCCGGGCAGGACGGTGGCCTGCGTCAGGTCAATGACGGTGGCGCCGTGTGGGATGCCCGCGGAGGCCACCGGCACGATCTGCTCGATGCGCTCTCCGCGGATGACGATCACCTGGTTCTCCAGCAGCCGCCCACTACGCACATCCAGCAGGCGCCCCGCCAGGATGTAGGTGGCTTCCGGCTCCTGGGCCTGTACCGCGCCCGCGGCGAGCAAGAGCAACAACGCAGAAAGAGCGAGTAGGCGACGCATGTTCCCTCCCGGATAGATGGACGAAGTGCGAAACCCGCATTGTATCAGCCGTCACAGCGCGACTCCAGGGGTTGTGAGAGACTCGCCCCGGTTGGCGGTCGAAATGCCCTTCCTTAACCAAACAAGAGCGGGAGGCCGTGCCGGCCGGGGGTGGAACTCCTGAAGAGACAACTGCTTGGAGGAGGGCGGGCAGTCGCCCACAAAGCGCGCGTGCGAGAAACTCCGCAGGCGAACACGGCCGTTGCGGCGAATGCCCCAGGAGCAGCCCGTGATTAACATCGGGCTCGACATCGGCAGCATCAGCCTGAAGCTGGCCGCAGTGGGCCGGCGGGAAGACGCCGCGGCCTTCGACACGTTGCTGGCCAAGGGAAAAAGCTTCGTCGCGCTGCCGCCGCCGCTCGCGGGTGGCCTCGAAGGCCCCGCCGCCATCTCCCACTATCGCCGCATCCATTACAGCCCCATCCAGTCCGCCTTCGATCTGCTCAAGGAGTTTTACGACCTCGTGCCGGAGTCGCAAGTGGAAGGCATCCGCGTGACCGGCACCGCCAGCCCGCTCATCGCCCGGATTCTCGGCATTTACCTGGAGAACGAGTTCAAGGCCATCGCCCGCGCCGTGGCGCTCTTCTATCCCGAGGTGCGCACGGTGTTCGAGATGGGCGGGGCAAGCTCGAAGTATTTGCTGCTCGACCCGGTGGCGGGCTCGGAGCGGCTGGGCATCCTCGACTACAGCTCGCAGGGCGAGTGCGCCGCCGGCACCGGCTCCTTTCTCGACCAGCAGGCCTCGCGGCTGCAATACCGGGTGGAAGAAATCGGCGAGGTGGTCTGCCGCGCCGGCTGCGCGGCGCGCATCGCCGGGCGCTGCTCGGTCTTCGCCAAGTCGGACATGGTCCACGCCCAGCAGAAGGGCTATAGCACGGAAGAAATCCTCAAGGGCTTGTGCGAGGCGGTGGCGCGCAACTTCAAGAGCGGCATCGCCAAGGGCAAGCCCGTGGTTCCCCCCGTGGCCTTCATCGGCGCGGTGGCGCAGAACGGCGGCGTGCGCGACGCCCTCGCCCAGGTCTTCCGCCTCGAGCCCGCCGACCTGTTCGTGCCGGAGCTTTACGCCTGGCTGGGCGCTCTGGGCACGGCGCTGCTCGAGCAGCAAGACTGGCGCAAGCGCTCCTTCAAGAGCATCCACCAGCTCCAGCAGCACGTGGCCGAAAAGAAGCCGGTGGGCACGCAGCCGTTGAACCTGGAGAATGTCCTGCTCCTGCGCGACCGCGTGCAAGCGGTGCGGCTGCCCGCCGGGCCGGGACGCGTGCGCGCCTACCTGGGCATCGACGTCGGCTCGGTGAGCACGAACTTCGCCGTGCTGGATGACGACTGCCGGCTGCTGCACGAAATCTATCTGCGCACCGTGGGCCGGCCCATCGAAGTCGTCCACCAGGGCTTGCAGGAAATCGAGCACCTGCTCGGCGAGCGCCTCGACGTGGTCGGCGTGGGCACCACCGGCTCGGGGCGCGAGCTCATCGGCGAGCTGGTCGGCGCCGACACCGTCAACGACGAAATCACCGCCCACAAGACCGGCGCCATGTTCATCAGCACCACCATGGTAGGCGAGCCGGTGGACACCATCTTCGAAATCGGCGGCCAGGACTCGAAGTTCATCTCCATCGAGAAGGGCGTGGTGGTCGACTTCGCCATGAACGAAGCCTGCGCCGCCGGCACCGGCTCCTTCCTCGAGGAGCAGGCGGAGAAGATGGACGTCAGCATCCAGGAGGAGTTCGCGCGGCTGGGGCTGGCCTCGGCGGCTCCGGCGCGCCTGGGCGAGCGCTGCACCGTCTTCATGGAGCGGGACGTCATCGGCTGCTTGCAGAAGGGCGCCGACAAGGGCGACCTGGCGGCGGGGCTCGCTTACTCCATCGCGCTGAACTACCTCAACCGGGTGGTGCGGGGGCGGAAGATCGGCGACGTCATTTACTTCCAGGGCGGCACCGCCTACAACGACGCCGTGGCCGCTGCGTTCTCCGAGATCCTGGGCAAGCGCATCATCGTGCCTCCCTACAACGGCGTCATCGGCGCCATCGGCATGGCGCTCATCGCCCGCCAGTGGGCCCAGCGCGCCCGCCGGCCCTCGCGCTTCCGCGGCTACGACTTGAGCCGCACTCGCTTCCAGACCCGCGAGTTCGTCTGCCAGGCCTGCTCGAACTACTGCGAGATGAAAGAAATCACCCTGGACGGTGAGAAGACCTACTGGGGCGACAAGTGCTCCGACATGTTCCATAAGCGCGCCCGCAGCGAGCGCGCCCCGGTCATCGAAGACTTGCTCGCCTTCCGCGACCGCGCCCTGGAAGAGTGCGCCCGCGAGACCCCGGGCCGCGGCCCCCGCGCCCCGCTCGGGCGCGTGGGCATTCCCCAGGCGATGTTCTACTACGACCGCTTTCCTTTCTGGCAGCGCTACCTGACGGAGCTCGGCTTCCGCGTGGTCGTCTCCGGCCCGACCGACCACCAGATCGCCGCGCAGGGGGTGGAGTTGAGCGTGGCCGAGCCCTGCTTCCCCGTCCAGATCGCCCACGGCCACGTCGAAAAGCTGCTCCAGGCCGGCGTGGATCACGTGCTGCTGCCCAACGTGCTCGATCTTGAAACGCCGGACTCCAAGCTCCCCTCCCACCTCTGCCCGTGGCACCAGACCCTGCCCTTCGTCCTGCGCGCCGCCCCGCAACTGGCCGCGAGCGCCGACCGCTTCCTGACTCCCACCGTCTACTTCCGGCTGGGGCCGGCGCACGTGAAGAAACAACTGGGCGACTGCTTCGCGCGGCTGCGGGTCGCGCGGCGCGCCAGCGATCAGGCGGTGGACGCCGCCTACGCCGCTCAAGCCGAATTCCAAGAGCGGCTGCTCGCCGCCGGGCGCGAAGCGCTCGCGATTCTCGAGCACACCGGCGAGCCCGGCGTGGTGCTGGTGGGGCGGCCCTACAACCTCTACGACCGCAGCGGCAACTGCGACCTGCCCCGCAAGCTGCGCACCTTCTATGGGGTCAATGTCCTGCCGCTCGATTTTCTACCGCTCGACGAGGAAGCCTTCGAGGACGTCAACCCCAACATGTACTGGCATTCCGGACGGCGCATTCTGGCCGCGGGCCGCTTCGTCCACCGGCGGCCCAACCTGCACCTCATTTACATCACCAACTTCAAGTGCGGCCCCGACTCCTTCCTCAAGTTCTTCCTGCGCGGGGCGGCCGGGACGCCCTTCCTGGTGTTGCAGTTCGACGGCCACGGCAACGACGCCGGCTACCTGACGCGCTGTGAAGCTTACCTCGACAGCAAAGGACTCCTGCGATGCTACGCCGCCGCGCCGTGAAACAAGTCCCGCCGTCGCACCCGCTGGCGGGCAAGAAAATCTGGATCCCGCGCATGTCCTACGGGAGCGCCCGGGCCTTTGCGGCGGCCTTCCGCTCCATCGGGATTGACGCCGAGTGCACGCCCGCCTCCGACGAGCGCACCCGCGCGCTGGGCGGGCAGTTCACCTCGGGCGACGAGTGCTACCCCGCCAAGGTGACGGTGGGGGATTTCCTGAAGCTGCTCGAGCAGCCCGGGGTCGACCCGCGCGGGCTGGTTTTCCTCATGCCCACCGCCGAGGGCCCCTGCCGCTTCGGGCAATACGCCGTGCACCTCAAGGCGGTGCTGGCCTCCATCGGCTACCCGGAGGTGACCGTCCTTTCTCCCACCAGCGAAAACGGCTACCAGGGGCTGGGGGAGCTGGCCGGGGTGTTCGTGCGCACGGCCTGGCGGGCGCTGGTGGCGGGCGACATCCTGCTGAAGCTCCTGCTGAAGACGCGCCCTTACGAGCTCGAGCCCGGCAGCGCCGACCAGGCTTACGAGGCGGCGCTCGACGACCTCTGCCGGACGCTCGAAGTTCCCTATGCGGCGGCCGGGGAGCAGATGCAAGCGCTGAAGGCGTCGCTCGTGCGCGCGCGGGAGCGCTTCCGGAGGCTGCCGGCCCGCTACGACCCCACGCGGCCGCTCATCGGCATCGTGGGCGAAATCTTCTGCCGGCTGAACACCTTCAGCAACGACGAGGTGGTGCGGCGCCTGGAGGAACACGGGGCCGAGGCCTGGATGAGCGACATCAGTGAGTGGGTCTGGTACACGAACTCCGAGCAGCGGCGGCGCTGGCGGCTGGAAGGCCGCTCTTTTTCCCTCGCCATGCTGGGCGCGCGCCTGCGCGCCCGCTACCAGCGCCGGGACGAGCACGAGCTGGTCAAGCTGCTGGCGGACGACTTCCGGGGCTACGAGGAACCCGAGGATATCAGCGTGGTCCTGCGCTATGCCGAGCCCTACCTGCCGGCGGCCGGAGCGCTGGGGGAAATGGTGGTCAACCTCGGCAAGAGCGTTTATCTGGCCCGCCGGGGCGTAGACGGCATCCTCGACATCAGCCCCTTCACCTGCATGAACGGCATCGTCTGCGAAGCCATCTATCCGCGGGTGAGCGCGGATTTGGGCGGCATCCCCATCCGCAACTTCTACTTCGACGGTACCCAGGCCGAGCTCGACCGCGACCTCGGCATCTACGTTGAGCTGGCCCGCTCCTACCGCGCCCGCAAGCCTTTCCCGCGCACCTACCCCGCTTGCTTCCCCGCTCCAGCGCCCGCCTAGCCGGCGAGGGCTCGATGCACTCGGCGCACCAGGAGCCACAGCAGGTAATAAACCCCGATGGCGAGCAGAACAAATGGTCCCTGTGTCCAAGTCGGCATCGGTTCGCCGTAAATTCGCGCCGGCAGGTTCAAGACAAACACCCCCAGCAGCCCGGCAAGTAGTCCGAGAATTGCGCCCCACAGCGGCAGGCGGCGCGGCAGCCAGCTCCTGGGCATCAGCATCGCCCACAGCCCCCACGCCAGGGGGACGACGCACCACACACTGGTGGCGAGGTAGCGGGTCTCCACGTCGGGAAGAGGGGGCACACGCAAGATTCCCGCGGCCACGGCGATTACCACCGAAGCCACCGCGCTCGCCGACGCAAAACGCTGAATCATTCTCCACCTCCAAGGGGAACGCGGCGCGGCGCCCAGCCAGTCGGGCGGGACACTCGCCTCTTAGTGGCCGTGCGTCTTGATGCGCTCGGCCGCCTTGAGCGAGAACTCTTTCTCGACAGCGGGCACGGCGCCGAGCAGGCGAGTAAAGTTCTCCTTCCCCAGGGCCAGCAGCTCCACCGCCGTTGAAGTCCGGACGCTGGCGGTGCGCCGGCCGTCGCTGACAAAGAAGGCCATCTCGCCGAAAAACTCTCCCGGTCCCAGCCGGGCCAGGACGGTTTCCTTGCCCTCCGCCGTGCGGATCACTTCCACGTCGCCCTTCTGGATGAAATAGACGCGGTCGGCAAGCTCCCCCTGGCGGAAGATCACCTCGCCGGGCTCGTACTGCTCGAGGTCAAAGAGGCTGTAGCGCTTGCGCAGGTCGTCCACGAGCAATAGCAGCATCAGCGCCGCCGACAGCAACAGCGCCGGCATGCCCAGCACCACAAACAGCGTGAAGCTAAGGCCGGTGGTGTGCCACATGGAGTTCATCGCGAAGAGAAAGCCGAGGAGCGCCAGGCCCTGGCAGAGCCGCAGCCAGGGATTGGCCGCGAAAGGTTTCTTACCGACCGTGAGCGTTTTCACTGATCACCTGTTCGGCGTGGGCCGGCCCGTGACATTCCAGGCAACCGAGCTCGCCGCTGCGAATCTCCGCCAGGCCATCCACATGGTATTCGGATTCAGCGAACTTGGGCGTGCGCTCGTGGCACTTCAAGCACTCGGCGTTTCGGTAGGGGGCGTGCATCTGCACGGGAAGCTCGTACGTCTTGGCGTAATACTTGAGAAAATCCTGCAGCCCCTTCCACTTGGCCCGGACGTCGCCAAACATCCCATAGGAGGCGTGGCAGGCGTAACACTGGTCTTCCGGACTCCAGCGGTTGCGGAAGTGCTGCGCCGCCAGGGTCTGACTGCTCGAGTCCTGCATGTCCTCGACAAAGAACCCCATCGTGAGGTGACAGGACTGGCAGAATTCCACCTTCTTGGCCTGCTGCAAGCCGACGATATTGCCCATGGCGACGACGAGCAGGGGGAGCAGCACAAACTGGCCCATGCACAGCCACTTCAGGGAGGTTTCTCCGAGACGCCGCCGGGCCACCACGAGGAAAAGCCCGAGCAGAATGCCGGCGAGCGCCGAGCCCAGCGACAGCCGCTGGAGCCACACCAGCACGGGGTCGATTTCGTACGGCAGGGGCGCTACCGGCTGGACAGGCGTGAGGAAACAGAAAAGCCAAGCCGCCACGTCGCTCATCCCCCGGGGCCCGTCGTCTGCACGACCGACGTCACCCCGTACCCAGAGCTTGCCCTTCACCCTGGCGCGGCGCCTGTAGGGCTAGCGAACCTGGCCGGCCCCCCAGCCTGACTGGCGGGCATCTTAGGCCGCTCGCACAAAGAAGTCAACGCAAGCTTGGCGAGATTGCGTGGAGGGGATTTGTGAAAGCGGAGCTTTCACCCGGAGCGAGTCCCGCGCAGCGGGACGAGTCGAAGGGAACCATCCTCCAGTCGCCTCTTCCTTTCCCGGCTCCAACTTTTCAGCTGAGCTTCCAGGGCGCGCGCCTGACCATAGCTTCCGCACGGCTGGGACCAGGCCAGACGAACCGGTCTGCGTCCTCTTGTGTACTTCGCGCCGCGCCCGGAGTTGTGCTTCCTGAGCCGTTCTTGCAGGTCGCGCGCGACACCGGTGTAGTACGTGCCGTCGGCGCATTCGAGGAGGTAGCAAGACCAATCTTTCGCCATGCTCAGGATAAACTCTTCGACGCGTCCCTCGACTTCGCTCGGGACAGGCTCGCTGGCGCTCGCTTGCTCCCTTCGACTCGTCCCGATTCAATCGGGACTCGCTCAGGGTGATTTTTTCCTTCGGAAAAAATCATGGAGCGAGCGATGGGTTCGTGATCCCGCAACCACGGGATCACCCTGAGCGAGACCCGCGCAGCGGGGCGAGTCGAAGGGAACCCTTTATCAAACGCTTCTTCTTGGCCCGAGTCCAACCCTTGAGCCGAGCCTCCAAGGCCCGCGCCTCTGCGTAATTGGCGCAGGATTGAGACCAGACCAAACGAACCGGCCGGCGGCCTCTGGTGTACTTCGCGCCGCGCCCGGAGTTGTGCTTCCTTAATCGTTCAGCCAGGTCGGGAGCGACGCCAGCGTAATAGCTGCCGTCGGCGCACTGGAGAAGATAAACGAACCAACCCTTCGACTCACTCGCTGGCGTTCGCTCGCTCAGGGTGATTTTTTCCTTCGGAAAAAATCATGGAGCGAGCGATGGGATTCGAACCCACGACACCTGCCTTGGCAAGGCAGTGCTCTACCAGGCTGAGCTACGCTCGCTCCGAGGCAGAATCATTCTAGGCAGGCGACGCCGGGGGCGTCAATCCCTCACCGGGTTCGGGACAAGCCCCGCAAGCTCAACCGCTGACCTTGGCGCCGGCGGCGCGGATGCAGTTGCGCCCGGCGCGCTTGGCCTCGGCCACGGCCTGGCTAGCTTGGGCCACGAGTTCGGCGATCGAAGTCGCTTCCTCCGACCCCGCCACCCCGACCGAAACCGTCACCGGAATGTTCTGCCCGCCGAAGACCAGGTTGCGGTTCTCGATGCTCTTGCGGACTTTCTCCGCCGCCACCAGCGCCTGCTCCGGCTTGGTCTCGACCAGGGCGACGATGAACTCTTCGCCGCCGTAGCGCCCGACGATGTCGGTGGTGCGCGTGGACTCGACCAGGCAGCGCGCCACGTGGGCCAGGGCCTGGTCGCCGCAGGGCGTGCCGTAGGTGCCGTTGATCTGCCCCAGATGGTCGATGTCCACCATCATGCAGGAGATGGGCTTCAAGTAGCGCTTGGAGCGCATCAGCTCGACGCTCACCCGCTCGAAGAAGTACCGCCGCGTGCAGACTCCCGTCAAAAAGTCGGTGTTGCGCATCCGCTCGAGAGACTGGGAGAGCTGGCGGACGCTGATGGCCAGCTGCCGCTTCTCCAGGGCGCGCTCGACCGCCACCATCAGCTCGTCCATGTTGCGCAGCGGCTTCAGCAGGAAGTCGCTCGCCCCCAGGCGCAGGGCGGCGATGGCGTTCTCGAAGCGCTCCTCCGCGGCGGCGGTCATGATGATGACCTC
>MEKM01000067.1 GCA_001766965.1 Acidobacteria bacterium RIFCSPHIGHO2_01_FULL_67_28
AGACGGCGATGTTGGCCTGGGTGCCGGAGTGGGGCTGGACGTTGGCGTGCTCGGCGCCGAAAAGTTTCTTGGCGCGCTCGCGGGCCAGCGACTCGACCACGTCCGCGAACTGGCAGCCGCCGTAGTAGCGCCGCCCGGGGTAGCCTTCGGCGTACTTGTTAGTGAAGACGGAGCCGGTGGCTTCGAGCACGGCCTCGCTCGTGAAGTTCTCGGAGGCGATGAGCTCGAGGGTTTCGGCCTGGCGGCGGGTCTCGCGGACGATGGCGTCGTAAACTTCCGGGTCGGTCTCCTTGAGCGGGCGGTCGAGCCGCTGGGCGGCGGGAGTTTTCATTTGGCGCGCGAAAGGGCGGGGGGCCGCTCGAGCTCGGTGATCTTGTCGATGCGGCGCTGGTGGCGCCCGCCGCCGAACTTGCCTTTCAGCCACTCTTCGACGATGGCGGCGGCGTGGTCGGCGTCCACCACGCGCGCGCCTACGCAGAGGACGTTGGCGTCGGTGTGCTCGGCGGCCATGCGGGCGGTGTAGGTGTCGTTGCAGGTGGCGGCGCGGATGCCCTGGGTCTTGTTGGCAGCGATGGCCATGCCCAGGCCGGTGCCGCAGACCAGTATGCCGCGGTCGCTCTCGGCGTTGGCGACGCTTTGGGCGACGAGCCTGGCGTAGTCCGGGTAGTCCACCGACTCTTCCGAATGCGTGCCGAAGTCGAGGACTTCGAAGCCCTTCTTTTGCAGAAGCTCTTTGATGCGGTCCTTGACCTGGTAGCCGGCGTGGTCGGCGCCCAGGGCGATGCGCCGCGTCTTCTTATCCACCATGACGCCTCTCTCTTCCCGGCGATTCTCCCACAGTCGCCCGCGGCCTTCAAGGCGGGGCGGGGTCAGCGCTTCTTGTCGGTTTCAGGCTCTTTTTCGGGCGGAGGTTTTTCCGGCAGGGTGACGACTTTCTCTCCCGGCCGCGCCATCTTCAATTGCTCGCGGGCCACGCGCTCGATTTCGCGCGGGTCTTTCTTCAGCGCTTCGATCTCGGTGGCCAGGCGGCGGTTTTCCTCCTCCAGCCGCAGGATTTCTTTTTCGAGCTGCTCGAGGGTTTGGCGCTGGCGCCGCAGCGCCAGATACCCGTTCTCGCCGAAGACGGTGTGGACCACCAGGGCGAGCAGCGCCAACCCCACGAAAGCGAGCGCGGCGCGGGGCCAGCGGGAGCGGGCGACGGCGGGCACCGGGGTCACTCCAGCACGAACTTCTTCGCGGCTTCGACCAGCGCCATCGTCTCTTTTTCCGAGTGCGCTTCGCAGTAGCAGCGCACCACCGGCTCGGTGCCGCTCAAGCGCATCAGCACCCAGGAGTCGTCGTCGAAAAGCAGCTTCAAGCCGTCGGCGCGGTTGACCCCGGCGACCTTGCGGCCGTCGAAGCTCTTCGGGTCGCGCCGAATGCGCTCGGCCAGGCGGTCGCGCACCCCGGCCTCGAGGTGCAGGTTGACCCGCACCGGGTAGTAGGCGCCCACCTTGCCGAACAACGCGCACAACTGCTCGCCGAGCGAAGCCTGCCGCCGCGCCACCATCTCCGCCACCAGCAGGCAGGCCAGGATGCCGTCCTTCTCGGGGACGTGGCCGTAGATGCTCAAGCCGGCGCTCTCTTCGCCGCCGATGGCGATCTTGTCCTGCTGGATGAGCTCGCCGATGTACTTGAAGCCCACCGGAGTCTCGTGGATGGCGGCCTTGTGGTGGCGGGCGACGGCGTCGACGAGATGCGTGGTGGCGACGCTGCGGGCGGTGGCCCGCGGCCAGGCCGGGCGGGTCTCGAGCAGGTAGTCGAGCAGCAGGGCGATGACGTGGTTGGCGGAGATGAAGGCGCCGTCGCGGTCGAGCACGCCGAAGCGGTCGGCGTCGCCGTCGGTGGAAAGCCCGAGATGCGCCCCGCGCTCTTTCACCTGCTCGCGCAGGGCGGTGAGGATTTCGTCGGAGGGCTCGGGCGGGTGGCCGCCGAAGAGGACGTCGCGGTAGCCGTGCAGGGTGTGGACTTCGACGCCGCGCTCTTTCAAAAAGCTGTCGAGGTAGCCGACCCCGGTGCCGTAGAGCGGGTCGAAAACCACTTTCAGCCCGGCGCGCTGCATCTCCGCAACGGAAATCTTTTCCGTCAGCGCTTCCAGGTAAGCCGGCCGGGCGTCGATTTCCTCGTGGCTGCGGCGTTCGCCGCGGGCCGGCTCGGGCGGGGCAGCCAGGTGTTTCTCGGCCAGTGCCTCGAGTTGCTTCGTAACTTCAGGCAGAGCGGGGGCGCCGTCGGGGGTGGAGAACTTGATGCCGTTGTACTCCGGGGGGTTGTGGCTGGCGGTGAAGTTGATGCCGCCGTCGGTCTTCCGCCGCCGGATCTCGTAGGCGATGGTGGGCGTGGGGGTCGGCTGCTTGCAGAGGAAGCAATGGACGTCGCGGGCGCTCAAGAGCTCGACGGCGGTGCGGGCGAACTCATCGGAGAAGAAGCGGGTGTCGTAGCCGACCACGAGGCGCGGGTTGCGCGGGTTCTGCCGGCGGACGTAGTCGGCGATGGCGGCGACGGCGGCGCGCACCCCGTCGAAGGTGAAATCCTCGGCGATGATGCCGCGCCAGCCGGAGGTGCCGAAATGAATCTTCTTGAGCGGCATTCGCGGCCTATTGTATCGTGGGAGCGCGCCGGGGGGCAAATGGGCCGAGCGCCCGAGACTCGGGGCGAGGGAAGCCATGACCGACAAAGTGGTGGTGTTCGTCACCTGCGGGTCGGCGAGTGAAGCTGGCCGCATCGCCCGGGCGCTGGTGGAAGAGCGGCTGGCCGCCTGCGTGAGCATCTCCAGCTCCATCCGCTCCGTCTACCGCTGGGGCGGGAAGCTCTGCGACGACCGGGAAGTGCTGCTGGTGATCAAGACTTCGCGGGACCTGTTTGACCGCGTGCGGCGCGCGGTGGAGAGGATGCACAGCTACCAGGTGCCGGAAGTGATTTGCCTGCCGGTGATTGACGGCGCACCCAACTACCTGAACTGGCTCGCGGGCGAGCTGGGCGGCGCGG
The DNA here is from genome assembly GCA_001766965.1 of Acidobacteria bacterium RIFCSPHIGHO2_01_FULL_67_28. Lineage (GTDB taxonomy): Bacteria > Acidobacteriota > Terriglobia > Acidiferrales > 2-02-FULL-67-57 > 2-02-FULL-67-57. The sequence goes on from MEKM01000067.1 coordinate 3,025, forward strand.
CGGGGCCGGTGACGGCGCCGCGCAAACCCCGGGCGGGATCAACACGCCGCAAGAAATGAGCGAGGCCTAGACGATGGGACAACCTCCGGAAGTCAAGACTCCCGCACCGGCGCCGACGGTCCCCGCCGAGCTGCGGCCGCTGCTCATCCACGAGAGCGCCCACCTGCGCTGGTTCCACTTGGAAGAGCCGGAGTCGCCCCTGCTCGAGCGCCTGGGGCAGGAGTTCGGCTTCCACGAGCTCGAAATCGAAGACTGCCGCCACCAGCGCCACACCGCCAAGATCGAGGAGTACGAGAACCACATCTTCGTCATCGGCAATACGCTGCACTTCGTGCCCGAAACCTTGGGGGTCTGGTTCGGCGAGCTGGCGATGTTCGTGGGGCACGACTTCCTGATCACCGTGCACGTGGGGCCGACGCGTTCGGTGACGGAGCGCGTGGTACGGGTGAAGGCCATCACCAAGCTGCAGCGGCCCGACCGGGCGCTGTATGAGTTACTCGACAGCATGGGGGACCGCTACCTGCCCGTGCTCGACCAGATCGGCGAGCGCATCGACCAGCTCGAGGACGAAATCCACCAGAACCCCAGCCCCAAGGCCCTGGAAGAAATCTTCGCCGTGCGCCGGGGGTTGACCGAGTTCCGCCGGATTGTGGGCAGCATGCGGGAGATGGTGAATTCCCTCATGCGCCAGCGCGCGCCCTACTACCGCGCCGACATGGCCGCCTACTGGCGCGACCTCTACGACCACATCATCCGCGCCCTGACCACGATTGAGAACCATCGCGAGCTGCTGGCCAGCGTGCTGGAGATCTACTTGACCTCCATGGCCAACCGCACTAACGAAGTGATGAAGGTGCTCACCGTGTGGGCCACCATTGCGCTGCCCCTGGTGGTGCTCACCGGCTACTTCGGCATGAACTTCCCGCACTTGCCCATGATCGAGTCGCCCTACGGGCACCTGGTCATCACCCTCGCCATGATTGCCCTGACGGTGGGATTGCTCTTCTTCTTCCGCAAGCGCCGAATCTTCTAGCGCGGGCGCGGCAAGCGCGCTTTTCCCTCCGGATCATGAAGCGGGTGGCGTTGTCCCGCGCTACACGTGGGTGAGGGCCCGGTCGAGGTCGGCGATGAGGTCTTCGACGTCTTCGATGCCCACGGAAATCCGCACCAGGCCGTCGGTGATGCCGATCTTCTGCCGTTCCTCGGGCGGCACGGAGGCGTGGGTCATGGTGGCCGGGTGGGAGATGAGGGTCTCGACTCCGCCCAGGCTTTCCCCGAGCGAGCACACCTTCACCTGGCGCAGCATCCGCTGCGCCGCTCCGAGCGAGCCCAGCTCGAACGACAGCATGGCTCCGAAGCCTTTCATTTGCTTCTTCGCCAGCTCGTGCTGCGGGTGGGACTTCAGGCCGGGGTAGAAAACGCGCTGCACCTTCCGGTGCGGCTCGAGGAACGCGGCGATGGCCCGGCCGTTCTTATCGTGCTGCGGCATGCGCACCGCCAGGGTCTTCACCCCGCGCAGCACCAGCCAGCAGTCGAAGGGCCCGAGAATCGCCCCGGCGGACTTCTGGATGAAGTAGAGCCGGTCGTAGTCTTCCTGGCGGTTGAGGATGACGGCGCCGCCGATGGAGTCGCTGTGGCCGTTCAGGAACTTGGTGGTGGAGTGCACCACCATGTCGGCGCCGAACTCGAGCGGCCGCTGCAGGTAGGGGCTCATGAAGGTGTTGTCGACGACGAGCGGCACCCCGCGGGCGCGGGCCAGCCGGCTCATCTCGCGGAGGTCGCTCACGGCCATGGTGGGATTGGTGGGGGTTTCGATGTAGAGCAGGCGGGTGTTCTTCTTGAAGGCCTTCTCGACTTCCGCGGCGCTGGTGGTGTCGACGAAGCTGAACTCCAGCCCGAAGCGCAGAAGCACTTTGGTGAAGAGCCGGTAGACGCCGCCGTAGACGGCGTGGGAGCAGATGACGTGGTCGCCGCTCTTGAGCAAGGTCATCACCGCGTTGATGGCGGCCATGCCGGAGGCGAAGGCCAGCGCCCGCTCGCCGCCCTCGAGCCGCGCCAGGTTGCGCTCCAGGGCCGAGCGGGTGGGGTTGGCCGAGCGCGCGTACTCGTAGCCCTTGTGCTTGCCCATCTCCTCCTGGACGTAGGTGGAGGTCTGGTAGATGGGGGCGACGACGGCGCCGGTCGAAGGGTCGGGTTCCTGCCCGACGTGGATGGCGTCAGTAGAGAAGCCCATAGGGGTCGTTCCTCCTCCGAAGCGCGCTTTTCTCTCGGCAACGCACCGTGCTAGACTGGTTCCCGGCGCGGAGACAGGAAAAGTAAGCTAGCACGACCGGAGCAGTCCTGTCCAAGCCCTTTCAGGCGACTAGGGCCGCGCCCGGAAGGCTGCCGTGACCGCCAGGGGCACAGCTCGGGTCTTTTTCGTCGGCCTCCTTCTCTGCCTGCCTGCGACGGCGCTGGCCCAGAAGCACAAAGACGTCGAAAACATCGGCCAGCGCGACATCAACAAAGGCTCCTGGAACCTCTACTCGCTCGAGCGCGAAATCGAGCTGGGGCGGCGCCTGTCGCTTGATGTCGAAGCCCAGTCGCGGCTGCTGCGCGACCCGCGCGTCGAGGCTTACGTGGACGAGCTGGTGCAGAACCTGGTGCGCAACTCGGACGCGCGCGTGCCCTTCACCGTCAAAGTGATTGACTCCGATGAGTTGAACGCCTTCGCCCTGCCGGGCGGCTTCCTCTTCGTCAACACCGGACTGATTCTCGAGGCGCAGACGGAGGCGGAGCTGGCCGGGGTGCTGGCGCACGAGATCGCCCACGTCACCGCCCGGCACGCCACCAAGCAGTACACCAAGGCCACGCTCTTCCAATGGATGACGCTGCCGCTGGTGTTCGTCGGCGGGCCGGCCGGCTACGGCGTTCAGCAGGCCTTGAGCGTGGCCGGGCCGCTCACCTTCTTGAAGTTCAAGCGCAACGCCGAGCGCGAGGCCGACTTCCTCGGGTTGCAGTACACCTACCACGCCGGGTACGATCCGGTGGCGCTGGTGGACTTTCTCGAGCGGCTGAAGGAAAAGGACAAGGAAGGGCGGCTGGCCAAGCTTTTTTCCAGCCACCCCATGACTAAGGACCGCATCAAGCGGGCGCAGAAGGGCATCGCCGAGGTGCTGCCGCCGCGGGAAGAGTACGTGGTTTCGACCTCGCGCTTCGACCAAATCAAGGCTTACCTGCTCGGCCGGCAGGAGTGGGAGGCGCTTTACCGCCAGGCCGAGGGGAACGAGCCGCGCCTGCGCGATCGCACGGTCGAGCCGAAGGACGAGGAGAAATGACGGCCCGGGCCGGGCTTCCGGGATTCCGCAGGACGCTGGCCGTCGTCCTGGCCGGCGCGCTGGCCGCGGCCGCGCTCGCCGCCGCGGAGGCCGAAGTCCGTGTGGAAGTGCAGGTTACGGCCGAAGCCACGGGTGAGCCTGTCGAGGGCGCCGCCATCTACTTGAAGTTCAAGGAAGAGCGCTTCCTGCGGAAAGACAAGCGGATGGAGTGGAGGGTCAAGACCAACAAGGACGGCAAGGCCGTCTTTCCTCCGATTCCCGAAGGCGTCGTCCTCGTGCAGGTGATCGCCAAGGGCTGGAAGACCTACGGCGAGTACCACACCCTGGAAGGACCCAAGCAACTCCTCGAAATCAAGCTCAAACCGCCCAAGAAGTGGTTTTGAAGCCGGCGGTTTTCGCGCGCAAGGCAATCCTCTGACCAAAGCCGCTCGCGCGGCGGGCCTTCCTCCGAAAAATTTTCCGAGGCTGGCGCGATTGCTGCATTTTGGTGCAAAGCGGAGGAACGTTTTACCTGGCCGCTGCTTACTCCCCGCCGCTCCCACCTTATCCACAAAGTTTTCAACATTTCTGTTGAAAAGCGGCGCGGGCGCGACGGTTCTCGGGAGAAGAAGTCAGCGCTGGAGCGTTTCGCGGAGAGCCTCCTCGGCGGTGTAGCGGATGAGTTGCTCATAAGCCGCTCCTAACAAGGACTCTAGCCGCTCCGTGTTCATCACGTAGGAGCCGGCGAAGTAGGGAAACGCCTCGGCGGGCACCGGCGAGAGCCCGATGGCCCAGAAAAACTTGTACAGGAGTCCTACCAGGCCGTAGGACGGCAGCCGCAGCAGGGGCAAACCGCACAGCCGGCTCAAATCGTCGCCCGTGACCGGTTCGCCGCGGCCCTGGGCGTTCAGGATTTCGAGCTTCCCCGGCTCGTAGTTCCGGCAGAGCCAGGCCATCAACCGGGCGGCGTCATCTATGTGCATGAATTGATAGAGCCCTCGATACTTTTCGCCGCCCGGGAGCAGCAGCGGCAGCCGCCACTTGCGCCGCTGCACCCACCGGCCGAGCCAGGTGCGGTCGGTCGGCCGCCCCTGCAAGGCCCGCACGATAAAGTTTTCCACCCCCGGCCCCAGGAAAATGTGTCCGCGGATGATGTAAACCGCGCAGCCGTTCAGCCGCGGGTGGCGCGCCCGGCAGAGCTCATCGGTCTCTTTCTTATGAAGGGCGTAGGTATAGGTGTGGGGCTGCTGGGGATGGTCTTCGCGGACGGGCCCGGGGAGCTCGGGGCCGTAACTGGTAACGCTGGAAAGGTAGAGGAAGAACTCCACCTGGCGCTCTTTGCGGTTGACCCGCTCGACGGCGTCGAGCAGGTGCTGTGTGCCGCGGACGTTGATCTCCCACTGCCGCTGCCGCTCGAGCGCCCCGGTGCGCGTCGGGTCGAGCACGAAGGCCAGGTGGACAACCTGGCGCACGCCCGCCTCGCGCATCAGGGACTCGAGTTGCGCCGGGGCGTCGGGCTGGGAGAGGTCGAGCTGGCAGAACTCGACCCGGGGGTGGTCGAGCACGGGCGCGAACAGGTCCACGCCCACGAGCAAGTGGTCTTTCAGCAGCGGCGCCAGCCGCCGCCCCAAGTTCCCCGAAAGCCCGGTGACGAGAATCGGCGGCTTCGCGGTCGTGTCGGTTCGATTCACGCCGCGCATCTTAGCCTTGTCCCCGCGGAAAAACTACCCGCCAGCGGCACACGGTAGGGGCCCTAATCTATGACACTACCCGGTCGGCGCGCCTAGGGGAGCAGGGGCAGGGCGATGTTGACGGTCTTGGTGGCGCCGTCGCCGATGGTCTGGTCGAGCTTCTGCTTGGTCTTGTAACCCGTCTTTGAAGCCCGCAGGTTGTAGGTCCCCTTCGTCACTTGCAGAATATAGCTGCCGTCGTAAGCGGTCATGGTGGAAGCGACGGTGGCGCCGTTCCTGATGGCTTCTACCAGCGCGCCGTCGAGCGGCGTGCCGGTGCCCTTCTCGGTGACCGTGCCCTCGAAGAAGCTGAGGCGGAACAGCTTGAACTTGACTTCGGTGAGAGTCTGCCCGGCGTTGATGGTGAGCGTCTTGGTGGCGTCGAGGTAGCTGGCTAGCCAAGCCACCAGGTCGTAGGTGCCCGCGGCCACCTGAAGCGTGTAGCTGCCGTTGGCGGCGGTCACTGTCGAGAACAGGGTGATGCCGCCCTGCTTGGCCTCTATCGTAGCTCCGGCCAGGGGCTGCTTGGCAACGTCCTTCACCTTCCCGGTGAAGGTGGCGTCAGGGATGAAGGTTCCCGGGAAGCTGCGCCCGAAGATCGCGTAACCGCTCCCGTCCCCGCCATCACTCCTCCACACGACGACGAAGTTGCCATCGGCGTCCATGACCACGGCGGGATGGGCGTGGTTGCCCAGTGCGTAGGTATTAACGTGGAACTCGCCTCCCTGGGGCGCTCCGCTGGCGTCGTAGCGCTGAGCGAAGATGCCGTAAGGGCTCCGCCAGACGACGACGAAGTTGCCGTCAGCGTCCATGGCCGCGGCAGGCCAGCCTTGGATGCTCGTCGTGAACGTATTGACCTGAAACTCAATGCCCTGGGGCACCCCGGCCGCGTCGTAGCGCTGAGCGAAAATGCCGTCCGGGTCGCCGTCCTGACCACCCGCCCAGGTGACCACAAAATTGCCATTGGGGTCCATGGCAATGGCGGGATCGGAGTCGCTAGACAGTGCGTACGCATTAACCTGGAACTCGGCCCCCTGGGGCGTGCCGCTAGCATCGAAGCGCTGGCCGAACACACCGCTGTTGAATCCGTCCTGGCCGTAGCTCTCCCAGACAACGACGAAATTGCCATTGGGGTCCATGGCAACGCTAGGGCTGCTCTGATCGCTCGTTGTGTACGTATTGACCTGAAACTCGCTGCCCTGGGGCGTGCCGGCGGCGTCATACCGCTGGCCGAAGATGCCCCACGCGCTCCCGTCCTGGCCATCGCTCCTCCACACCACGACGAAGTCGCCATCGGCGTCCATGGCCACGGCGGGCAGGGCTTGGTTATCCGTGGTGTACGTATTGACTTGGAACTCGCTGCCTTGGGGCGTGCCGGTGGCGTCGTAGCGCTGAGCGAAGATGCCCCAGCCGCTCCCGTCCTGGAATTCACTGTTCCAGACGACGACGAAGTTGCCCGCAGTATCCATGGCGACAGCGGGCAGGAACTGGTCGCCCGTCGTGAACGTGTTGACCTGGAACTCGCTGCCCTGGGGCGTGCCGGTGGCATCATACCGCTGGCCGAAGATGCCCCACCCGCCCCCGTCGTCCTGCACCGAGCTGCTCCAGACCACAACGAAGTTGCCATTGGCGTCCATGGCGATGGCAGGTGTGTCCTGGTCGCCCGTCGTGTACGTATTGACCTGGAACTCGTTTCCCAGCGTGGCCATGGCGGGCGGCAATGCCAGAAACGCCAGTAGCGCGCCGATGAGCGCCGCAGCAAGAGGTGGCGAGGGGGGTGGCAACCAGCGTCGCTTGCTCTCCCTCCGCAAAGCAACCAGTACCTGAAGCCCGGAGACAAGACCCGTGGGCTTCATTTGAAGTCTCCTTCGGCTGTGCTCAGACGTGGCGCAGGGGACAATGTGGGCGCATCGAGCGTTGCGGGTCGCGGTTCGCCCCAAGTTATGACACCGCTCAACAGGCCTGTCAACGACGACGTTGGCCCGGAAGGACCGCTTGGGTCGATGCCGGGCCGTTGACAAAAACGAGGCCCTCGCTTACACTCGAATGTTTGCGGCACCGTCCGCAAACCTTTTTGTATGCCTATGAAGAGCTATTACCCCAAGGGCAAAGACCTGGCCACGCACCGCCGGGAGAAGTGGCATTTGGTGGACGCTGACGGCCAGGTGCTCGGCCGCCTCGCCACGCGTGTCGCCCGCCTGCTGATGGGCAAGACCCAGCCCACCTTCACCCCCGGCGTCTTGAGCGGCGACCACGTCGTCGTCATCAACGCCCGCGGCATCCGCCTCACCGGCAAGAAGCTCGACCAGAAAGTTTATCGCTGGCACAGCGGCTATCCGGGCGGCCTGAAGGAAGTCAAGGCCCGCCACCTCTACGACACCAAGCCCGAGCAGATGGTGCGCGACGCCATCCTGGGGATGCTCCCCAAGAACAAGCTGCACAAGCGCATGGCCAAGAAGCTGCGGGTCTTTGCCGACGCCAAGCACCCGCACGTCGCCCAGCAGCCGCAACCCATCCAGGTGGAGGCCTAGAGCCAAGTGGGCGACCAGGAACCCGTCAACCCGACTCCCGAAATGACTCCCGAAACCCCGAGCCCCGGCGCGGCTGAACCGCAGCCCGTTCACGGTGAACCCGTTCAGGGTGAACCCGTTCACGGTGAAACCGTTCAGGGTGAACCCGCGCTCGAGACTCCACCCCCTGCACTCGGCCCCGGTCCCTACTACGGCACCGGGCGCCGCAAGACTTCCGTGGCCCGCGTCTACCTGCGCGCGGGCGCCGGCCAGGTCCGGGTGAACGGGCGCAAGCTCGACGAGTTTTTTGTGAGCCACACCTGGCGGCAGCATGCCCGCGAGCCGCTTAGCTTCGTCGGCGCCGCCGACCAGTACGACGCCGAGATCCGCGTCAGCGGCGGCGGCAGCTCCGGCCAGGCCGGCGCGGTGCGGATGGGCCTGGCGCGGGCGCTGGCCCTGGCCAACCCCGAGCTGAAATCCAAGCTCCGCCGCGGCGGCTTCCTCACCCGCGACCCGCGCATGAAGGAACGCAAGAAGTACGGCCAGAAGGGAGCGCGCAAGCGCTTCCAGTGGACGAAACGCTAGGAGACGACCGGTGGCCACACTGACCATGAAAGAGCTGCTCGAAGCCGGCGTCCACTTCGGCCACCAGACCCGCCGCTGGAACCCGAAGATGAAGGAGTACATCTTCGGCGAGCGCAACGGCATTTACATCATCGACCTCCAGAAGACGCTGAAGATGTTCAAGGACGCCGCCCAGTTCGTCGCCGAGCTGGGCACGCAGGGCAAGACCGTGCTCTTCGTCGGCACCAAGCGCCA
>MEKM01000068.1 GCA_001766965.1 Acidobacteria bacterium RIFCSPHIGHO2_01_FULL_67_28
CGACGGCCACCGCGATGCCGCGGGGAGAAAGCCCTGTTGGTATGAGCGCGGCCATGGTAGGGCTTCCCAGCGGGATGACCGCCAGGTCTCCCGACCCGGCATGAGCGACCAACAAGGTGCGGCCGTCGGGCGACCAGGCCAGGGCCTCCGGTTCATGCCCCACGGGAACCACCTGCTTCACCCGTCGGGTTTCGGTGTCGAGGAGGAAGACCTGGTTCGATCCGAAGTTGGCCACGCACAGCTCGGAGCCGTCCCGGGTGAAAAGTAGCTGCGCGGGCTGGCGGCCGGCCTCTAGCGTTTCGGTCACTTCGTTCCGCCAGGTGTTGATGACCGTCAGCGTATGCGAGCCAAAGTTGGCCACGAACAGTTCGCCGCCGTCGGGCTTCACGGCCAGGGCCACGGGTGTTTCCCCGACCGGGAGGTTGGCCAGCAGTTGGCGGTGGAGGAGGTCAACGGCCGAGACTTGGCGGGCGCCGCTGGCGGTCAGGAAGGCCTTTGAGCTGTCGGGCAGGATGGCGACGGCTTCCGGGCTTTCCGCCACCGGGATAGTGGCGACGACGCGGAGCGAGTCGGTGGCGATGAGCGAGACGCTGCTGTCGCCGCGGTTCGCAACCACCACCAGCCGCCCATCGGGGCTGACCCGGGCCATCCCCGGGGCAAGGCCGACCGCGATTGTCGCCTCCACCCGGCGCCGCTCGCAGTCAATCACGCTCACCGTGTTGGAGGCGGAGTTGGCTACATAGGCCCGGCGGCCGTCCGGGGAAAAGTCGACGAAGAACGGCCGCAGGCCGACCGGGATGCGGCCTACCACGCGGCGCTGGCGAGCGTCAATGACCTCGACTTCGTGCGAGTCGGTAGAGACGACGTAGATTTCAGCGCTGTGGGGGCGCAGGCGGATGTCAGTGGGGCCGCGGCCGACTTCGATGGTGGCCACCGCTTTGAGCGCCTCGAGGTCGATTACGGTGACGCTGTGGCTCCCGCCGTTGCTGACGAAGGCGTAGGCGTGTTGCCGGAGAGCCGGGGGGTTCGCGGCCGCGCAACTCCCCAGCAAGAGAACCGCCGGCCCGAGCAGGGCAAGCAAAAGGCGAGAAAGCGTTGGTGAGGGTCTTTGCGCAGGCCGGGTCAAGCTAGCGGGTCTTGACCGCCGGAGTGCGCGCCTCCGGCGCAGGCACGCTGCGGTGCAGCACGGCGGCGATTTGGCGGACCTCGTCCATCAACTGCTCGAAGTGCGCCGGCAGGATGGACTGGTAGCCGTCGGAGAGGGCCTGGTCGGGCTGGTGGTGGACTTCGACGAGCAGGCCGTCGGCGCCGACGGCGATGGCGGCGCGCGAGAGCGGCAGAACTTTTTCGCGACGCCCCGTGCCGTGGCTCGGGTCGACGAGAATGGGCAGGTGGCTCAAGCGCTTCACGGCGGGGATGACGCTCAAGTCGAGCGTGTTGCGGGTGTGGTCGGCAAAGGTGCGCACGCCACGCTCGCAGAGGATGACGTTGTAGTTGCCCTCGGCCAGGATGTATTCGGCGGCCATCAGGAACTCATCGAGCGTGGCCGACAGGCCCCGCTTGAGCAGGACCGGCTTGGAGGAGCGCCCGGCGCGCTTGAGCAGGGAAAAGTTCTGCATGTTGCGGGCGCCGATTTGGATGACGTCGGCATACTGCTCGACCTGCTCCAAGCTCTCGTTGTCGATGGCCTCGGTCACGATCTTCAGGCCGAACTTGGCCCGCACGGCGGCGAGAATCTCGAGCCCCTTCTCGCCCAAGCCCTGGAAGCTGTAGGGAGAAGTGCGGGGCTTGTAGGCGCCGCCGCGGAACAGGCGCGCCCCGGCGGCGCGGACGGCGGCGGCGATGGCGAAGGCCTGCTCGCGGCTCTCGATGGCGCAGGGGCCGGCGATGATGGCGAGCTCGACGCCGCCAATGCACACGCCGTCGCCCAGGTCCACGGCGGTGTCCTCTTCCTTCACCTCGCGGCCGACGAGCTTGTAGGGCTTGGAGACGGCGATGCACTCGGCGACGCCGGCGAGCGCCTCCAGAGCGCTGGAGTCGACCGGGCCGGCGTTGCCGGTGATGCCGATGGCGGTGCGCGTCGCCCCCGGGATGGGGTGGGCGCGGTATCCCAGCTCCTCGATTTTCCGGCAGACGGCGCGGATTTCTTCTTCCGTCGCGTGCGCCTGCATCATCACCAGCATCGGTTGTTCACCACTCCTTAACTACGCTTCTCCCGGCGCGGAAGACGCCCGAACCGCAACTTCGCAGTCTAGTGGAACGCTCCCCGGGAATCAAGCCGGAGGCCGGGTTGCGCGAAGGGCGGGGCATCTGCTACGATGGAGGTTCTATGATTGCCCGTTGAGGAATCAGTGACGCGAAAGGAGAAGAAGACTCCCGCCCCCGCAGCTTGTCCCGAGCGAAGTCGAGGGGCCGCCCCGGTTCGCATCGGAATCCACACCTCGATCGCCGGGCGCTTCGAGCAAGCCGCCGACCGCGCCAAAGAGCTGGGTTGCGACGCCTTCCAGATTTTTTCTTCGAGCCCCCGCAACTGGGCCGGCGGCGGTCTCAACGCCCTCGACGCCGAAGCCTTCCGCCAGCGCCGCCACGCCCTGGGACTGGCCCCGCTCGTCATCCACGACAACTACCTCATCAACCTGGCCTCCCCCCAACCGGTGCTGCGCTCGCGCTCCATCCAGTCTTTCCGGGCCGAGCTCGAGCGGGCCCTGGCGCTCCAGGCTGATTATCTGGTCATGCATCCAGGCAACGCTCTGGGCTTGCAGCGGCGGCAGGCGCTCGGAAACGTCATCGCCGGGCTGCGGCAGGCGACCCGCGGGTTCCAGCTCAACGGCCTGAAGATCCTGCTCGAGAACACCGCCGGGCAGGGCAGCGCCCTGGGCGCCGACCTGAAAGAGCTGGCCGAGCTCGTGCGCGCCGCGCCCGAGCTCAACTTGGGCGTCTGCCTGGACACGGCCCACCTGTTTGCCGCCGGCTACGATATTCGCAGCGCGGAGGGGCTGGACGCCACTTTGGCTACGGTGCACATCGCCATCGGGCTCGACCGCGTGAAGGTGATCCACGCGAACGACTCCAAGGCCGCCCTGGGCGCGCGGGTCGACCGCCACGAGCACATCGGCCAGGGCAAGATCGGCCTCGAAGCCTTCTGGCGGCTGCTGCATCATCCGACGCTGGCGGGGAAGACTTTCATCCTCGAGACTCCGATTGACCGCCCGGGCGACGACCGCCGCAACGTCAGCGCGCTGCGCCGGCTGGCCCGGCGGAAGGGAAGAGGCCGGTAGGAAGAAGCCCCGTGGGCGACTACGACCACAAGACCATCGAGCCCAAGTGGCAGCGCCTCTGGGACCAGCGCCGCCTCTTCCACGCCCCCCGCGACGACAAGCGCACGAAGTATTACATCCTGCCGTTCCTGCCTTACCCCTCCGGCGACCTCCACATGGGCCACATGCGCAACTACACCATCGGCGACGCCGTGGCCCGCTTCCAGCGCGCGCGCGGCTTGAACGTCTTTCACCCCATCGGCTGGGACGCTTTCGGCCTGCCGGCCGAGAACGCCGCCATCCTGAACAAGACCCACCCCCGCACCTGGACCGAGCAGAACACCGCGCGGATGAAAGAGCAGCTCCGCCGCTTCGGATTCAGCTACGACTGGGAGGCCGAGCTCTCGACCTGCGAGCCCGAGTACTACCGCTGGAACCAGTGGTTCTTCCTGCGCATGCTGGAGAAAGGGCTGGCCTACCGGAAGAAGAGCCGGGTGAACTGGTGCCCGCAGTGCCAGACGGTGCTGGCGAACGAGCAGGTGGTCGAGGGCTGCTGCTGGCGTCACGAGGAGACCCCGGTCGAGCAGCGCGAGCTCGAGCAGTGGTTCCTGAAGACCACGCACTACGCCGAGGAGCTGCTCACCGACTTGGACAAGCTCTCCGGCGGCTGGCCGGAGCGCATCCGGCTGATGCAGCGGAACTGGATCGGCAAGTCCGAGGGCGCCCGGGTCGAGTGGGCGGTGGCCAAGAGCGACAAGGTCATCACCACCTTCACCACCCGGCTCGACACCGTCTACGGCGCCGTCGCCCTGCTGCTCGCGCCCGAGCATCCGCTGGTGGACTCGCTCATCGCCGGGGTTCCGGGCGGCGCGGCCATCGCCCGCAAAGTCGAAGCCCTGCGCCGGCAGACGCGACGCGCCCAGGTGACCGGCGAAGTCGAAAAGGAAGGCATCTTCACCGGCCGCTTTGCGGTCAATCCGCTGTCCGGCGAGCAGGCGCCCCTCTGGGTCAGCAACCTGGTCCTGATGGAATACGGCACCGGCGCCGTGCAGGCCGTCCCCGCGCACGACCAGCGCGACTTCGAGTTCGCCAAGAAGTACCGCCTCCCCATCAAGGTAGTCGTCCAGCCGCGGGAAGGGAAGCCGCTGAACGCGGCCCGGCTCAAGGAAGCCTTCCTCGGCCACGGGCGTATGGTGGACTCGGGACCCTACACCGGCATGGAGTCCGAGAAAGCTTTGCAGAAGATGACCGACGACCTGGCGAAGAAAAACCAGGCCGAGCGGGCCACGCTCTACCGCATCAAGGACTGGGGCATCAGCCGGCAGCGCTACTGGGGCACGCCCATCCCGGTGGTTTACTGCGACGCCTGCGGGGTAGTTCCGGTGCCGGACGAACAACTGCCGGTGGTGCTGCCGCTCGAAATCGAATTCACCGGCGTCGGCCTCTCGCCGCTTCTGAACGTCCCCGAATTCTTGAACGCCTCCTGCCCGAAGTGCGGCGGAAAGGCGCGGCGCGAGACCGACACCATGGACACCTTTGTGGACTCCTCCTGGTATTTCTACCGCTACCTGACCCCGCACGAAAACGCCGCGCCCTTCGACAAAGAGATCGTCCGCCGCTGGTTTCCCATTGACCAGTACATCGGCGGCGCCGAGCACGCCGTCCTGCACCTGATCTACCTGCGCTTCTGGACCAAGATGATGCGCGACCTCGGCCTGGTGGAGCACGACATTCCGGTCGCGCGGCTCTTCAACCAGGGCATGGTCATCAAAGACGGGGCGAAGATGTCGAAATCGCGCGGCAACGTAGTCTCGACCGACGAGATGGTGGAGAAGTACGGGGCCGACACGGCGCGGCTCTTCACGCTCTTTGCCGCGCCCCCCGAGAAGGACATGGAGTGGACGCAGGCGGGCGTCGAGGGTTGCCAGCGCTTCCTGCAGCGGCTCTACCGCCTGGTGGCCAAGCACGCCGCGCGCGTGCGCGAGGCGCCCGTGGCCGTGCCCGGGAACCCGGGGCCGCAGGCGGCGGAGGTCAACCCCGACGAGCGCCACCTGCTGCGCAAGGCCCACCAGACCGTGCGCCGGGTGACCACTGATTTCGAGGCGCGCTGGCACTTCAATACCTCCATCGCGGCTATCATGGAGCTGGTGAACGAGCTCTACCTGCTGGAGCCGCTGGAAGAGCACGTGTCGCCCGCGGTCTTGAACGACGTCCTGCGAAAGACCGTCCTGCTGACGGCGCCCTACGCTCCCCATGCGGCCGAAGAGCTCTGGGAGCAACTCGGGAACAAACAAACTGTGGTGGAAACGCCCTGGCCGTCGTTTGACCCCGAGCTGGCCAAGGAGGAATTGATCGAAATCGTCATCCAGGTGAACGGCCGGGTGCGCAGCCGCCTCCGCGTGAGCGAAACACTGAACAAAGACGAGCTCAACGAGCGGGCCCTGGCGGACGCGCGGGTGGCCGCGCTCCTGAAGGGTCAGCGCATCGTCAAGATTGTGGTAGTGCCGCGCAAGTTGGTTAATATAGTCTTGGCTTCGTAGGCGCAGGAGAAAGAGAGTCTCGGATGAAAGCAGGAGTTGTGGGTTGCGGTTTTGTCGGCAGTACAGCGGCCTATACGATGGCTCTGGGAGGCGTGGCGTCCGAGCTGGTGTTGGTGGACCTCGTGCCCGCTCTGGCCAAAGCCCATGCGGAGGACATCCTGCATGCCACACCCTTCGCCGCGCCCGTCCGGGTCGTGGGGGGTGACTATCCCCAGTTGGAGGGGGCGCACGTCGTCATCCTGGCCTGCGGAGTCGGCCAGAAGCCGGGCGAGACCCGTCTGCAGCTGCTCGAGCGCAATGCCAAGGTGTTTGAGCAGGTAGTTCCGCAGGTGTTGAAAGCGGCGCCTTCGGCCATTCTCCTGGTGGCCAGCAACCCGGTGGATATCATCACCCGGATGGTCACGCACATCTCCGGCTTGTCGCCCGCCCGGGTGATCGGCTCCGGGACCATCCTCGACACCGCGCGTTTCCGGACGCTGTTGAGCGAGTACCTGGGAGTGGCGCCGCAGTCGGTGCACGCCTACGTGCTGGGCGAGCACGGTGACTCGGAAGTCCTGGCCTGGTCCAGCGCCAAAGTCGGCGGTATCTCGCTGGAGATTTTTGCGGCTCAACGCGGCGTTTCCATTGACGATACGGTGAGAGCGCGGATTGACGACGGCGTCCGCCGGGCCGCGTACCGGATTATTGAGGGGAAGAAGGCTACCTATTTCGGCATCGGGGCCGGCCTCACCCGGATTGTCGAGGCGATTCGCGATGACGAGCGTGTGGTCCTGACCGTCTCAATCTGCCAGGACGGCCTGGAAGGGCTCGAGGAAGTCGGGCTCTCTTTGCCCCGCGTGGTCGGCCGGCCGGGGGTAATCGCTACCTTGCACCCGCCGCTGTCGCCGGAAGAACAAGATGCGCTTTGCCACAGCGCCCGGGTGCTGCAACAGGCAGCCAGCGAACTGGGATTTTTGGAGCGAGCGAGGGCCTGAAGCGAATCGCATGAGCGGGGTCGGGAAAGACAGGCGGGAAGCGGTGCACCGCGGCGGCATCGTGGTGCTCGATTTTGGCTCGCAGTACACGCAGCTCATCGCCCGACGCATCCGCGAGCAGAACGTCTTTTCCATCATCCTGCCGTGCCACACCCCGCTGGAGGAGGTTCGGGCGCTGGAGCCGGCGGGCCTGGTGCTTTCCGGGGGCCCTTCGTCCGTGTATGACCGCGAGGCGCCCGCCTGCGACCCCAAGGTGCTGGAGATGGGGAAGCCCGTGCTGGGCATCTGCTACGGCTTGCAGTGGATCACCCACCAGCTCGGCGGCAAAGTCGAGCCGGCCGACCGGCGCGAATATGGCCCGGCCGAATTGAATCTCGAAAATAACTCGGCCTTGTTCGCCGGGCTGCCCGCGCGGCTCAAGATTTGGAACAGCCACGGCGACCACATCGCCGCCCTGCCGCCGGGTTTCCGCACCGTCGGCACCACCGCCAACGCCGTCGCCGCCGCCGAAAACGCCGAGAAAAAGATCTACGCCGTGCAGTTCCACCCCGAAGTGCGCCACACCGACCGCGGCGCCGACATCCTGCGCAACTTCGTCGTCGGCATCTGCCACGCTCCGGCCGACTGGAATCCGCGGGCCTTTGTCGAGAAGACGGTCGAGGACATCCGC
>MEKM01000069.1:0-1417 GCA_001766965.1 Acidobacteria bacterium RIFCSPHIGHO2_01_FULL_67_28
AAGTCCCAGTAGCGCCGGGCGCTCATTCCGTCCGGCGTGACGGCGAGCAAGTGTCCGGGCAGGACGCTCGAGATTCCCTCGAAGAACGTCAGCCCCTGGTTGTCCTGGGCGGGGCCGCCCAGGAGGAATTCCGCCAGCAAGTCGTCGTTCGGCCGGGGAGAGACTTGCGGATGAGCCAGGAGCGCCTTGATTTCGGAGGCGAAGAGGAAGGTCTGGCCGGCGCGGGTGTAATAGAGCGGCCGCACGCCGAGAGCGTCCCGCGCGAGCAGCAGCCGCCGGCGGCGGCGGTCGAACACGGCCAACGCGAAGTCACCGTTCAGCCGCCCGGCGAAATCTTCGCCGAAGGCTTCGTAGGCCGCCAGGACCAGGGCGGGGTCGGGACAGTCGGGCGTTATCCCCACCGAACCCCGAAGCAGCCTCACCAATTCTTCGCGGTTGTCGAGTCGCCCGTCGAAGACGAGCACCGGCCCGGCCGGATGCGCGAGCGGCTGGGCCTCGCGGGCGGCTTCCGGCGTACTGCGGGAGAGCCGGCAGGCGAGTCCCACGGGGCCGTCCACCCACAGGCCGGCGTCTTGACCGCGATGCGCCAGCCGCTCGCCCAGGCGAACGAGCAGAGTTTCCTCCACCGGTCGCCCGTCCAGGTTCCAGAGGCCGACGATGCCGCTCATCGGGACTCCAGCGGGCGTTCCGCCAAGACGTTGTCGAGGGGAGCGAAGTGGCGGTGGAGGGTGTCGCGGTCGTTGAGCGGCGCGCCGGCGCACTCGACCCAGGCATGGGCCTGGAAGGCGCCGCCCGGCTTGCCGACCCCGATGCGCAGCCGGGAGGGGAGCCGGCGGGCCCGCAGGACCCGGTGGAGCACCAGGCTGCGGGTCAGGCAGCTCGAGGCGAACGGGCTGCGGCGGTAGGCGGCGTCCACCCAGCGGGCGACCTCGGCTGCCCGTGCGCCCGCGGCGGCGTCCGCGCCTTCCCCCGCTGCCGGCGGCAGCCAATGGCGCGGCGGAAGCCAGCGCACCGCCAGTTCCGCGGCCGGGATGAGCCACAGGCAGCGCGCGAGCACACCCCAGTCGGCCTCGCGCCAGGTCCGCCACTTCGGCCAGCTAATTTTCATCGGCTTCGAGCAGGCCTTTCTCTGTAAGCGCGGCGATTAACTCTTTCAAGTCGCGCGCCAGCCGGTCGGGCGCGATGGCGTAGTCCCGCGCGAGAGCGGCCAGCACGCGGGCCGGGTCGCGACACTCGACCAGCTGCGACCACATGGCGGCGCCGGTTTCGTTCAAGCCGTAGTAGACGCCGGTGCGCAGGTTCAGCAGCACCGTCTCGCCGCCCAGCTCGCGGAAGACGACGTCACGCCCCGGGCGCACCTTGTTCGCAAGACTCATCGGCAAACTCCAGCGAGCGCCGGCTCGCGCTCGCGGCCGGC
>MEKM01000069.1:1428-8331 GCA_001766965.1 Acidobacteria bacterium RIFCSPHIGHO2_01_FULL_67_28
ACGACGCCCGCCAGGCGCAGCCAGCGCACGCCCCAGTAGAGGAAGCCGAGGCCGCGCGGAAGCGGTGCGGCCGCCAGGTCGCCGGCCGTCGGCCGCAGCAGGAACGCGGCGTAGCGGAGCCGGTGGGCGAGCCGCTCGCGCAAGACCCAGCGCAGTCGGTGGGTGGCGGCGGGGCTCAAAGAAGGGAGCGGCGCGAGAGGATTGGCGACAGCCGTCCGCGGCAGGCGCGCGGCAGCGGCCGCGTCCAGCCGGTCCAGCATCGCCTCCGGGATGGCCAGTTCGAAATAGTCGAGCAGGACGTGGAGCGTGAGGCCGAGAATGCGGGCCAGGCCCAGGCGCTCGCCCGCCGCCGCGAGTTTTTCCCAGTCGGGCGGCTGCCGGCGGACCCAGTGGGCGAGGTCGACAAGGGCCTTGAGCGTCCCCCATCGGTCGGCCGCGGCTTGCAGGCAAAGGTAGAGGAAGTCGACCGGAGCGGGCAGCGCGCCTTTTTCGCAGGCCGGCTCCAACTCCTTGGGCGGCAGCGGGAGAATGCGCCAGTGGAGCTCGACCAGGAGGGGCATGGGCCCGGCGCGTTTCTCGAGCGAACATTCGCTCGTGAACTCATTGCCGGTGGCGGCTAGGCGCTCGGCGGGCAGCCCGACGGCAGTCAGCCGTCGGTAGCCGTCGGCTTCGAGCGCGCCGAGAGCCGCGGGCAATCGTTCCGGGGAAACGTAGATGTCGACATCGACCTGGGCGCGCAGCGCCAGGTCAGCGTAGAGCTGCGTCGCCAGACGGGTTCCCTTGAGGGGCAGCGCCGGGACGCCGGCGCTCTTCAGCAGATTCAGGAGCCGCTCCTGCTCGGTGTCAAGCAGCAGGTTGCGGGCGGCGTTCGAGCGGAAGCGCTCCTCCCACTCCGGGCTTACTTTGCCTGCCAGCCAGTGCGGCGAGCGGCGAAGACGATGGAAGGTCAGCGGAAAAACGTCCAGCTCGGCGGCGCGGGCCAGCAGAGTTTCCGGATTGATCCACCGCGGGGGCAGCGTGGCCTCGGGGGAGCATAAGGCGAGCAGCACGCGGTCCAACTCGCCCGGGTGGTGGGGCGGCGGGACCCAGGAGGATCGGACCATGAGCCTAGCGGCGCCAGATGACGAGGCCAGTGGTGATCTGGATGGCCGCCTCGGCCGCGCGCCGCAAGCCTTTCTTGATGGGGCTGTCGGGGATGAACAGGATGTCGTTCTCCTGCAAGAAGGTGTCCGGGCCCTTGCGGGCCATGATGCGGCCAACGTCCACTTCAATGGTTTCTTCTTTGTCGGTGCCGGGAGGCCGGCGAATGATGATGGCATCGCCCGGGCGGGCGGTGCCGGTCATGTTCTCGGCGAGGGCCACGGCCTGGAGGACGCTCACCTGCTCGCGGCGGTCGCGCAGAAGGAAGCCGCCGGGCTTGTTGACCGCTCCCACCACGTAGATGATGCCGGCGCGCGGGACGGTGACCATGTCACCGGCGTAGACGGGGACGTTGGCGGCCGGGTCGCGCATCTCCATCAGGTCGCGCACGTTGACGACGAGGGTGCGGGGCCCGGGATTCTCCGGCTCGCTGACCTGGCCGGGCGCGGCGGGCAGCTCCCGCAGGCCGGCGCCCCGGGTGAGGTAAATGTGGTTGCCGGCGTCGTCGGTCAGGCCTTCCGCCGCCGAGAGCACTTGCAGCAGGTTCATCGGCCCGAGCACCGGCACCATTTGCGGCCGCTTCACCGCGCCCAGCACCGCCACCGGGCGGCTCTTGAATTCCTTCACCAGCACGGTGACCTGGGGGTTGCGCAGGATCTGCCGTTCCTGGAACTCGTGGGCCAGGGCTTCGGCCAGCTCTTCCGGCGTGCGGCCGTCGGCCTGGATGGGCTCGGGCAGCAGCGGCAGCTGGATGAAGCCCTTGGCGCTGACGCGGACGTCGCGGGAGAGGTCGGGGGCGTCGTAGACGACGATGCTTAGCAGGTCGCCCGGGCCGATGACGTAATCGCGGGCCGTCTCCGCCGGCGGCGCCTCTTGCGCCTGTGCGCTAGGAGAGAAAACCAGGAGAAAAAGTGAACCCCAGAGAAGAGCTTTTTGCATCGCCCAACTATCCTTCTGCAACGGGCCCCCACCGGCGCGTAGCAACGGGAATCGTAGCACCCGGCGGGGAAAGGGTCAACCGAAGGGGGAAGCAGGGCGGGGCTTAGTCGTCGTCGCCGGTGGGCCGCTCGGCCGGATGCAGGTAGCCGCGCAGGCGCTCGACGAGCACAGCGCGGGCGTCGAGCGCCAGGCTGAAGATGGCGGGGATGACAACCAGAGTGAAAACGGTCGAGACGATCAAGCCGCCGATGAGCACCGCCCCCAGGCCGCGGTAGAGCTCGGAGCCCGCCCCGGGGGCCACGACCAGCGGCAGCATCCCGAAGACCGCGGTGCCCACCGTCATCAAGATAGGCCGCAGCCGGTTCCCGGTGGCTTCCCGGATGGCCTCGCGCGGGGCCATGTTGTCCTCCCGCATGTGCTCGAGCGACTGGTGGACGACCAGGATGGCGTTGTTGGTCACCGTGCCGATAAGGATGATGAACCCGAGCATGGTGACGACGTCCAGAGGCTGGTAGGTGAACCGGTTCACCACCCAGAGCCCCAGGAAGCCGCCCACCGCCCCCAGCGGCACGCTGAACATGATGACGAAGGGATAGAGGAAGCTCTGGTAGACCGCCGCCATCAGCAGGTAGGTGATGATCGAAGCCAGGATGAAATTGAAGCGCAGCGAGCGGCCGGTTTGCGCCAGCTTGTCGGCGGTGCCGGTCAAGCGCACCTCGTAGAGGCCGCCCAGGCGGCCCTCCTGCCGCATGGGCTCGAGAATCTCGCCCTGCACCTTTTCCATCGCCAGCTCGAGCGGCATCTTCTCGTCCGGGGTGACCTGGATGGCAATGGTGCGCTGGCGCTCGCTGTGGTTGATGGTCTGCGGGCCGTTGACCACCGAGACCTCCGCCACCGAGCCCAGGGTCACCAGGCGCCCGTCGGGGGTGGCGATGGGCATCTGCTCAAGCAGGTGGGTGCGGTGGGCGAAGCTTTGTTCGGCCATCACCTTGAGGTCGATTTCTTTGCCCTCGTGCAGGTAGTCGCTGGCCTTGGCGCCGTCGACCAGAGCGTTGACGGTGAAGCCCAGCTCGCGGTTGGAGAGGCCGAGCTCGGCGGCGCGCCGGCGATGAGTTTTGACCTGCACTTCGGGGTTGTCGAGGTCGAGGCTGGGGATGGGCCGCGCCTGTGCTCCGGGCAGGACCGTCCAGACCTTGCCGAAGACTTCGCCGCCCAGCTCGATCAGGCGTTCCAGCTCCGGCCCGGTCAGCTCGATGTCGATGTTGCGCCCCTCGCTGCTCCCGCGCTGGAAGATGCTGTACTGCTGGGCCACCACGATGGCGCCGGGAATCTCGGCGCCGGCTTTCTGGATTTCCGGGATGAGCTCCTTGACCCGCTGGGGGTCGTTGGCGCGCGCCCCCATGAAGGCGAAGTTGGTCAAGGACACGAAGAAGTAGTTCTCGACTCCCCCGCCGGGAGCGGCTTCGGCCTCGGGCGTGCCGTCCTTGAGCTCCCAGAGCGGCTGGAGGTTCCGGTCGAAGGCCTCGTGCAAGGAGGAGACCTCGTCCAGGTTGAGTCCGGGCGGCGGCAGCATGATGCCGAAAACGAAGTTGCTGTTGCCCATTGGGAGGTATTCCGTCTTGGGCATCATCAAGTAGCTCAAGCCCAGCGAGGCCACGGTCAGGCTCAAGGCCACCGCCAGGGCGCGCCGGCGGCTCAAGCAAATCCAGTAGACGGTGTCGCGCAGCCAGAGGCTGAAGCGGTGGCCCCAGGTGGCCACTCCCCAGAGGTTGTGGTAGCCGCGCCGCTCGGGGGCGTGCTCGGCCACGTGCAGGATCTTCGCGGCCAGGCTGGGGATGACGGTGAAGGAAACGGCCAAACTTAGAACGGAGAGGAAGGTGACGGCGATGGCGATGTCGCGGAAGAGCTGGCCGGCTTCTTCCTGGACGAAGACGACGGGGACGAAGACAGCCACAGTGGTAAGGCTGCTGGCGAGCATCGCGCCCCAGACTTCCTTGGTGCCGTCGTGGGCGGCGGTGAGGCGGGGCTTGCCCATCTGCCGGTGGCGGTAGATGTTTTCGAGCACGACGATGGAGTTGTCCACTACCAGGCCGGAGGCGAAGGCCAGCCCGGCCAGGCTGACGACGTTCAGGCTGCGCCCGAAGATGTCCATCAAGATGAAGCAGCCGATGATGCTGATGGGGATGCAGAGGGTGATGACGAAGGTAGGAGTGGCGCTGCGCAGGAAGGCCAGCAGAAAGAGCACGGCCAGCAGTCCGCCGATGTAGATGTCCGAGACCACCAGGTCAATGGCGCTGTCGATGTAAACGGTTTCGTCGTAGACCTGAACGAGCTCCAGCCCGCGCGGGGCCAGCAGCTCGCGGTTCACCCGCGCCACTACTTCTTGCAGCTGCCTCATGATTTCCAGCACGTTTTGGCCGGGTTCTTTGATGGCGTTCATCGCCAGCACCTGGCGGCCGCGCTGGAACACCTTGGCGTCGGGCTTGCGGTAACCGAGTTGGCTGTGGGCGACGTCGCGCAGGTAGACGGGGACGCCGTTGCGCACAGCAATGACGATGTTGTCGATGTCTTCCGGCGACTGGTATTCGCCCACGGTGCGGACGATGTAGCGGCGCTTGCCCTCGTCGAAGTCGCCGCCGCTGTAGTCGCGGTTCTCGCGCTCGAGGGCGGCGCCGAGCTGGTTCAGAGTGACGCGCCGGGCGGCCAGCTTGGCCGGGTCGACGATGACCTGCATCTCCCGCTCGCGCCCGCCGTAGATGTTGGAGGCCGCCACCCCGGGCACGCGCTCGAACTCCGGCTTGATGAAGTCGTCGCAAAAGTCGTAGAGCGTCGAGATGTCGCCGGCGAAGCCGTCCTTTTCCCGGGCGGCGAGGATGAACCAGGCGATGGCGTTGGCGTTGACGTCCACGCTGCGGATGACCGGCTTCTCGACGTCGTCCGGATAGGAGGGCACCTGTTCGAGGCGGTTCGAGACCTTGAGCAGGGCGCTGTCGAGCGACGTCCCCACCTGGAAGGTCAGGGTGATGGTGCCGAAGCTGTCCGAGCTCGAGCTCTCCATCTTCTTCATGCCTTCCAGCGACTTCAACTGCTCTTCCTGCTCCTCGATGATCTCCCGCTCGATTTCCTGCGGACTGGCGCCGGGCCAGACGGTGCTGATGGTGATTTCCGGCTCCTCCACGTTCGGGGTGAGTTGCACGGGCAGGCGGAACAGTCCGATGAAGCCGAAAAGCAAAAGCAGGATGACGCCCACGGCGGTGGTGACCGGATAGCGGATGGCGTCGTGGATGAGTTTCATGGCAGGGGATAGTCGAGCGGCTGGCCCTGGACAAGCTGGCCCGGCTGCAAGCGCTCGTTGCCGCGGGTGACGACCTTCTGGCCGGGCTTGATGCCGCCCTCGACCGCAATCCAGGCGCCCACGCCCGTCCCGGTCTCGACGGTGACCATGCTCACCGTGTTATCTCCGTTCAGCAGGTAGACAAACTGCTGCGGGCCGCGCAGGATGACGGCGTCTTTCGGCACCAGCGTCGCCCGGTAGGACTCTCCGCCGGCGAAAGTGACTTGCGCCAGCATCCCGACGCCGATGCGCCCTTCGCGGTTCGGCACGCGCACCTTGACGGGGAAGGTGCGGGCCTGCGGGTCGGCGCGAGGAATCAGGGCGCTGATGCTGCCGGCGACCTCCAGGCCGGGCAGCGACTCGAAGCTCACCGTGGCGCGGCCGCCGACGTGCAGCAGGCGGAAGTAGCGCTCCGGCACCTCGATGCGGACTTCGAGCTCGTCGAGTGACACCATCTCCATCACCGGGTCGCCTTCGCCCAGCCACTCGCCCACTTCCGTCCGCTCGCGCGTCACCACGCCGGCGAAGGGGGCGCGGATGGTGCAGCGAGCAATGTCCAGCTTGATGCCGGTGATGCTGGCTTGGAGCTGCTCGACGCGCCCCTGCCAGGCGGTGAACTCGTAGGTGGCGTCGTCGAGCTGCTGCTGGCTGATGACCTTGGAGGCGAAGAGCTCCCGGGCGCGCTCGAGGTTCCGCTCCGCCAGCTTCATGCGCGCTTCGGCCTCTTTGTGCTGGGCCTCGGCGGCCTGCAGGCGGATCTCGAAGGTCGTGGTCCGCAGACGGACGAGCGGCGCGCCTTTCTCGACGGTGTCGCCCTCGCGGGCCACGAGCTCGACCACCAGCGCCGACACTTCCGCCGCCACTACGCTCTCGACCCGCGACTCGACTGACCCGGGCAGCACGATGGTCCGTCGCACGGACTGCTCCCGGGCTT
The DNA here is from genome assembly GCA_001766965.1 of Acidobacteria bacterium RIFCSPHIGHO2_01_FULL_67_28. GTDB lineage: Bacteria > Acidobacteriota > Terriglobia > Acidiferrales > 2-02-FULL-67-57 > 2-02-FULL-67-57. The sequence continues at coordinate 7,776 of MEKM01000069.1, forward strand.
CCGTGTAGCGGACGGGGCTGGCGCGTTGGCCCTGGGCCGCGGCCGACACTACGGCCAGGAGCAGCACACCCAGGGCGCGCCAGGTTTTTTTGAGAAAGATTGTCTCGGGCCGGCCCACGGGAGATTCCCCTGAAAAGCTCCGAAAAACTAAGTATACATCACTCTCTACGAGCGTGGGTCGGGAGGAGTTGCTCGAAACGGCGGGCCGGCGGGGGCTAGGAGCCGGGGGTGAGTTCGACGCGCTCGGGCTGCGGCTGCCGGCCCAGGTGCCGCGCCACCCAGCGCTGGAAGGAGTCCATGTAGAGGAAGAACACCGGGGTCAGATAGAGCGTCACGACCTGCGAAAACAGCAGCCCGCCCACCACGGCCAGCCCGAGGGGCCGCCGCGCTTCGGCGCCGGCGCCGAAGCCGAGGGCGATCGGCAGCGTGCCCATCAGCGCCGCCATGGTCGTCATCATGATGGGCCGGAAGCGCACCAGGGCGCCGTAGTAGATGGCTTCCTCGGGGCTCTTGCCGCGGCGCTGGGCGTCGAGGGCGAAGTCAATCATCATGATGG
>MEKM01000070.1:0-7153 GCA_001766965.1 Acidobacteria bacterium RIFCSPHIGHO2_01_FULL_67_28
CCAGCGCGCCCCCGGCCTGATGGTGGACGGCGAGATGCAGGCCGACACCGCGTTGGTGCCGGAGATCCTCGAGCAGACCTATCCCTTCAGCTCGCTCAAGGGCGGGGCCAACGTGCTCATCTTCCCGAACCTCGAGGCGGGCAACATCGCCTACAAGCTGCTGGCGCGCATCGGCGGGGCCGAAGCCATCGGGCCTATCCTGATGGGCCTGGCGAAGCCCGTGCACGTCTTGCAGCGGGGCGCGGAGGTGAACGACATCGTCAACATGGCCGCTATCGCCGTGGTGGACGCCCAGGAGACGACCGCGCGCACCTTCGAGGACATCCTCGAGGCCTGGCAGACCCGCTTTGCCGAGACTCTGCCGGAGAAGAAGAAGGAGGCCGCCTAGCAACGCCGGGCGGGCGCTCCCGTGTTCTGGACCGACGCGGGCGGGCTGACTCCCTGGGGACAGGCGCTGCTGGCCAGCTGGCTCGCAGGCCTCGCCACCGGGCTGGGCGGGCTGCTGGTCGTTCTCCTCCCTCATCTCTCCCGGCGCGTGTACGACGCCCTGCTCGGCTTTTCCGGCGGGGTGATGCTCTCGGCGGCGGCGCTGACGCTGCTCTGGCCGGCGCTGACTCGCGGCGGGATCGCCAGCGTGACGCTGGGGCTTTTTGCCGGCGGCGCCATGATTCTGCTGCTGGAGCGATCGGTGCCCCACCTGGAGCCGCACTTCGCGCCGCAGCTGAACGGGCCCGGGGCGCGCCTGGGGTTGCTGCTCGCCGCGGCCATCACCCTGCACAACCTTCCCGAGGGCCTGTCGGTGGGCGTGGCGTTTGCGCCTGGGACGGGGCGCTTCGGGCTGGTGGTGGCGCTGGCCATCGCTTTGCAGAACATCCCCGAAGGCCTGGCGGTGGCCACCCCGGTGCGCGCCGCCGGGGCTTCGCGGCTGGCGGCGGTGCTCTGGGCGACGGGCTCGGGAATGGCCGAGCCCATCGCGGCCGCTGTCGGCTACCACCTGGTCAGCACCGTGCAGACGCTGGTGCCCTTCGCGTTGGCCTTCGCCGCCGGGGCTATGGTGTTCGTCGTCTCCGATCAAATCATCCCTGAAAGCCACCGCCAGCCGAGCGACAAGGCGCCTTCGCTGGCCTTGTTGCTCGGGTTTCTTCTGGTGGCGCTGCTCGTGCGCCTCCTGTCGTAGAATCAGCCGCAGCCGAGACGATGGTCGAAGAGAAGAAACCGGGGAAAGCGCTGGGCGCGGAGCCGGCGCGGCTGGCGGAGCTGGTGGCCTACCAGGACGGAGCGGTGGTGAGCCGCGCGCTCGTCAACCAGAAAGCCGGCACGGTGACGCTTTTCGCTTTCGACGCCGGACAAGGCTTGAGCGAGCACACCGCTCCGTTTGACGCTCTGGTTTTTCTGCTCGAGGGCGAGGCGGAGATTGCCATCGGCGGGCAGCCGCACCGCCTTCAGGCCGGCGAGATCATCCTGATGCCGGCCAATATCCCGCACGCCGTGAAGGCGCAGACCCGGTTCAAGATGCTCCTCATCATGATCCGCAGTTGAACGAAGCGACAGCGGGGCGGGGTCAGCGGGAGGGCGTGGCTTCCTGGGGCCAGGCGGCGCCTTCGAGCAGCTGCCGGCGGGTCGTGACCAGGCGGTCGGTGATGACTTCGGCGAGCGTGCGGTAGAGCTGGAAGCCGAACTCGGGGTCTTCCCGGCAGAGGTCCATCAGCTCCCCGCCCTTGATGCCGAGCACCTCGGTGTCTTCGAGCGCGCGGGCGGAGGCGGTTTCCAGCCGCGGCTCGACCAGCGCCGACCAGCTGAACACTTCGCCCGGGCCCACGGTGAGAATCTGCCGCCGCCCCCAGGCCGGGAAGTGCACTTCGATGGCCACGCGCCCGCTCTTCACCACGTAGAGATAGAGGCTGGGCGAGCCTTCCTCGAAGATGGTCCGGCCGGCGGCAAACTGGAACGGCTCGCTGTGCGCCAGCAGTTTCTCCTGGAGAGCGGGAGAGAATCGCGCCAGAACCGTGCCGTGCCAGACCATGGCTTTCGTCCTCCTAGACGCGGGGCTCGGCGGCGACCAGCTCGTGCGCCGGGTAGGCCTGCACCGCCGCCCAGCGGTTGCCGAGGCAGTGAATCTCGGCCACGAAAAAGAAGGGCTCGTCCTCGACCGAGCAGCCCGGGCAGACGAACTTCTCGAGGAAGTAGAGGTGGCGCGGCTCGACCTTCTTGTGGCAATCGAAGAGGCAGTCGCCCAGGCGGAGGTCGCGGCCCTGGTCGTTGCCGAAATGGGTTTCGAGCGTCACCTCGCCCCGCCAGTGGCAGAGCGGGCAGGCGAAGCGGAAGTGGAGCGTGTCCGGGACGTGCGGTTTTTTCATGCCACCCTCCCTACGGGGCGCAAAGCGCGGCGGACGACCTGGCGCAGTTCGGCGAAGTCGAGCGGCTTGGGCAAGTACTCGTAGACCCCGAGGCGGAGAGCCTCGAGGTAGCTCGAGGCGTCGGGGGCGGCGGTGAGCACGATGAGCGGCAGCTCCGGGTCGGCCCGCCGCAGCTCGCGCAGCAACCCGAGACCGCTCTCGTCGCAGAGCTCGAGGTCGGCGATGACCAGGTCGATAGGATCGGCGTCGGCGCCCGCCTGGGCGAGAGCGGCGGCGCGGTCGGCGGCCCGCCGCGTGCGGTGGCCGTCCTGCACCAGCAGGCGCTCGAGCGCCGTCAGGAAGCCGGCGTCGTCATCGACCAGCAGGATAGTGGCCATCGTCGTTTCTCTATTGCAGCCGGAACGTTACCGTCACCACCAGCACCACCGGCACCGGCTGCTCGTTCAAATAGGTGGGCTCGTAGCGCCACTGCGAGACCGCGCCCAGCGCCGCCTGCACCAGCAGGGGGTGGCCGGAGAGGACCTGCATGTCCACGACGTTGCCCTCGGTATCGATGATGGCGTCAATGCGCACGTCACCCGAGATGCGGGCCTGCTTGGCAATCGTGGGGTAGACCGGCTCGACCCGTTGCAGCAGCCGCGGCGGGCGCAGCTTGCCGCCCACGCGGATGGGCTTCTGCACGGGCGGCGCCAGCACCGGCCGGGCCGTCGCCTGGGGCACGCCTCCGATCACGCCGCCCAGGACGCCGCCCAGTTGGCCGCCGGGCACTCCGCCGGGCACGCCGCCGGGCACGCCCTGGATGTCCAACTCATCGGTCTCCACGATGCGGGCGATCTCTTTGGGGATGGCGGTGGGGGCGATCAACTTCCCCGTGACCGTTTGGAAGACGGGCTTCACGCGCCGCGGCGCCTGCGCGCCCGTGGGCGGCGGCGGGGGCGGCGGCGGAGGCGGCGCCACCAGCCAGACGCCGGCCAGCTCGCGCAGGTTCAGCGTCTCGGTGAACATCAACGGCACCAGCAGCACCGCGCCCAGAAGCAGGGCGTGAATCACGAGAGCCGTGAAGGTCGTCCCCGCCTTGCGCTTGCCCTCGCCGGGCAAGTCCAGAACGAACTGGAAGCGCATCGGCACCGGCACGGCTTCCGCGGGCGCGGGCGGCTCGGCCAGGACTTCGCGCACCAGCTCCGGCAAGGCCTCGGCGCGCGCCGGGCGCGCCAACACCAGGTCAAACCCGCTTTCCCGCGCCTGCGCCGCCACGCTTTTTTCTTTCGCGCCCACCAGCAGAACAAAGCGCGCTCCGGGCGAGCCCGCCCGCAGGGCGCGGAAGGCTTCCAGGCGACTGCCCTCGGGAAAGACCGCGGCGTCGGTAACCACCACGTCGTAGGAACCCGACTGGCTCAAGTCGGCCGGGCGCAGCCGGCCCACCGACACCACGTCGCAGGCGGCCCGCTCGAGCTCCCGGTGCAAGCGGAAGCGCAGCCAGGGATCTTCGGCGACCACGAGGACCCGCTTGGTCGCGCTCGGCGTCAGGATGTGTTCGACCACTCTCGCCATGCTGCACCTTCGGGGCTTTCCGGCCCCGCCCGCTAAGGGGCACGGCAGCTTCCACATCGCGTCCTCATGTTTTTCCCGGCATCGCCAACAAAACAAACAAGAAGGCGCGGCGTGGCGGAGGAGAAGAAAACGGGCGAGACAATTTGTCGGGACGGCGAACCCCCGGCCGGGGGTTCGGACAATTTTTCCGGAGCGCGCGGCGACGGTTCAGCTTTCCGGCGTGTCCTTCAAATGGCGGCTGATGGTGCGGGGATGGATGTCGAGCAAAGCGGCGGCGGCGCCGCGGTCGTTCTGGGTGTACTCGAGCAGGGCGCGGATGCTCAAGTCCTCGATGTTCCGCATGCTGGTGCCGACGGGGAAGCTCAAGGTGATGATGGAAGGCCGGTCGGGCTGGGTCGAGTCGCCCGGGGTGGCGCGGAAGGCCACCGGGTTCAGCGCTTCCGGGAGCAGGTGCGGCTGGATGACCTCGCCTTCGCAGAGCACGACGGCGCGCTCGATGACGTTCTCGAGCTCGCGGACGTTCCCCGGCCAGTCGTAAGCCAGCAGGCAGCTCATGGCCGCGGGCGAGATGTCGCGGATGGTCTTGTGGTTGCGCGTGGCGTAGAGCTGGCGGAAGTGGTGGGCGAGCACGGGGATTTCGTCCTTGCGGTTGCGCAGCGGCGGCAGCGGAATGGTGATGACGTTCAGGCGGTAGTAGAGGTCTTCGCGGAACTTGCCCTCCTTGACTGCCTGCTCGAGGTTGCGGTTGGTGGCGGCGATCAGGCGGACGTCGGAGTAAAGCGTCTCGCGTCCGCCCAGCCGCTCGTATTTCCCGTCCTGCAGGACGCGCAGCAGCTTCACCTGGGTGGTCAGCGGGATATCCACGATCTCATCGAGGAAGAGCGTGCCACCGTGGGCCAAATCGAACCGCCCCTGCTTGCGGCTGACGGCGCCGGTGAAGGCCCCGCGCTCGTAGCCGAACATTTCCGCTTCGAGCAGGGTCTCGGGCAGGGCGGCGCAGCTCAACTTGATGAGCGGCTTGGAGGCGCGGCTGCTGGCCTGGTGCAAGGCCTCGGCCGCCAGCTCCTTGCCCGTGCCGCTTTCGCCTTCGACAATGACCGGGGCGTTGCTCGGCGCCACCTGCTCGATCAGCTTCTTCACCCGCTGCATGGGGGCGCTCGAGCCGATGAGAATCCGGCCAATGGTCTGCTGGCTCAACTGGTAGCGCAGCGAGCGGTTCTCGCGCTGCAAGGCGATCTTCTCCAGCGCCTTCCCCAGTGTGGTCAGCAGCTCGGCGGTGTGGAAGGGTTTGGTCAAGTAATCGTAGGCGCCCCAGCGCATGGCCTCGACGGCGCTCTCGATGCTGCCGTAAGCGGTCACCACCAGCACTTCCGTCTCCGGCTGGGTGGCTTTGATTTCGCGCAGCAGCTCCAACCCTTCGGCGTCGGGCAGCACCAGGTCGAGCAGGGCCACGGCAAAGGCCTGGGCCTCCAGCCGGGCGCGCGCCTCCTGGGCGTTCTCGGCGGCCACGACCTCGTAGCCGTTCTGCACCAGCACGCGTTCAAGGGAGCTGCGCAGGGCGCGGTCGTCGTCCACCACCAGCAGCCGCAGCGGGGCCGTCGGCTCGGCGGTTTGCGGTTCGCGAAGCGATTCAGCGGTAGCCATGGCTTACCTTCCTTTCTCACTCAAGGAGAATTCTTTTTCGGTCTCCGCCTTGCCTGACTCGGGCTCGCCCGACTCGGGCGCGCCGGCGGCCGCCGGCAGGCGGAGGAGAAACGTCGTGCCCTGCCCGGGCACGCTGCGGCACTCAATCGAGCCGCCGTGCTCTTCGACCACGCGCCGCGTATGGGCCAGGCCCAAGCCGGTGCCGTCTTTCTTGGTGGTGAAGAACGGGTCGAAGATGCGCGCCAGGGCGTCGGGAGGGATGCCCCGGCCGGTGTCTTCCAGTTCCAGCTCCCAGGCGCCCGCTCGAGGTCGCAGGCGCAGCCGGAGGGTTCCGCCCTCCGGCATGGCTTCAAAGCTGTTGCGCACCAGGTTGAGCACAGCCTGGCGGAAGAGGTCGGCGTCGAGCGAAACCACGGCGGGGTCGCGCCCCAGGTCGGCCTCCAGGTGCACGCGGCGCTCGCGGGCCTCCGGCTCGAGGAAGTCGACGAGGCCCCGCAGCAACTCGGCCAGCGATTCTGCGCTCGGCGCCGCTTGCGGCAGGCGGGCGAAGCGCAGGTAGTCGTTCACCACCCGCTTCAGCCGGTCGATCTCCTCGGCGATGGCGTCGCTCACCTCTTCGATTTCCGGACTCCCTCCGCCCAGCCGCCGCGCCACTTCCGTGCGCAGATAGGCCACGTTCAGGCCCAGGGTGGCGAGCGGGGTGTTGATCTGGTGGGCGATCTGCGAAGTCATCTTGCCGATGGAGGCCAGCTGCTCGCTCTGGCGCAATTGGCGCTCGAGGGCGGCGCGGCGCTCGGCGTGCCGGGCGCGCTCCTCGGCCCGGCGCCGCTGGACGCGGTATTGCAGTGTGAGCGTCACCGCCGCGGTCCCCACCGCGAGCAGGAGCCCGAGCAGCAGCGTGATGCCGCGGAAGCCCCGGCGGGTGTCGGCGGTGATGGCGCTGTAAGGCTCCGAGAGCGCCAGCGACCACCGCCGCCCCAGCATGCGGGCGGGCGTGAAAGCCACCAGCGCCAGCGGCTCCTGGCCGACCTGCAATTGTTCCGCGCCGGCCTCTCCGGCCACCATCCGCCGCTCGAGCGCGAAGCTCGTGTGGCAGGGAAGGCAGTTCTGCCCGGGGCCGGGCAATTGGCGGCTGATCATTTCCGGATGGCGGGTGTTGGCCAGGACCTGGCCGCGCTCATCGAGCAGCGACAAGCTCAAGTGCGCCGGCTCGGCCCCGCGTGTCACCAGGGTTTCAACCAGTGGACCAAAGGGCAGCGTAAAGCCCACCTGGGCCGGCTCGCCGCGCTCGCTGACCAGCGGCAGCAGCAGCGCCACCTGGCTGTTTTTCCCGGCGGGCGGAAAGGGATTAGTCAGGACCGGCCCGGCGGCGCCCCGCCAGGGCAAGACCGCGGCTTCGAGAGATTTCAGATCCTTTGGGGCGCCCCGGAAATAAAGCCGGCCGTCGGGATCGAGCAGGAAGACGGTCCCGTCGGGCGCAAGCGCAGGAATCCGGCCGAGCGCCGCTTCCCGCTCCTTCCCCGAAAGTGGGCGCAGCGCGGCTGCCAGGGCGTCGGCCTCGTGCAGGTAGGTGTCCACGCGCTGGGCGAGCGCCGTGGCCG
>MEKM01000070.1:7196-7513 GCA_001766965.1 Acidobacteria bacterium RIFCSPHIGHO2_01_FULL_67_28
TGGCCGCCAGCTCCGCCAGCAGTTGCTGATCCTGGCTGTGCTTTTCGACCACGCCGCGTTCCGTGCGCTCATAGAGGGCGAGCGCCAACAGGGCAAAGACCAGGGTCAGCACGGCCGCTGCCGCCGCCGCTGTCAACCAGGTCCTGGAGAGTCTCGCCATCTGATGCACGCGTCCCGCGAACAAGCTGTGCACCCGGCTTGCCAAATTGTCACAGGCGCTAACTTATTGAAAGGAAAAGTGGTGGCCATCGGCACCGGGAGGGCAGGAGCGCGCAGTTGTGCTTTTTCGCCCAAAGAACCGGTGTTTCCCGAAATGC
>MEKM01000071.1 GCA_001766965.1 Acidobacteria bacterium RIFCSPHIGHO2_01_FULL_67_28
TGAGATCCTTCGGCCTGCGGCCTCAGGATGACAAGCGGTTGCGGTGGTCGTCAGCGGGCGCGGAAGACTTCTTGCCGCACGGTCAGCTTGTCGATGCGGTCGCGGCGGACGCGGTAGCCGAGGCCGGGCGCCGCCGGCACGCGGATGGTCCCCTGCGGGCTAACCTCAACCTCGGGGTCAATGATGTCTTCGTCCCAGTAGCGCTTGCTGGCGGAGACGTCGCCGGGCAGCGTGAACCCGGGCAGCGCCGACATCGCGATGTTGTGGGCGCGGCCGACGCCCGATTCGAGCATGCCGCCGCACCAGACCGGCACCGAGCGCGCGCGGCAGAGGTCGTGCACCCGTTTCGCTTCCGTGTAGCCGCCCACGCGGCCGAGCTTGATGTTGATGATCTGGCAAGCGCGCAGGTCGAGCGCGGCGTACGCCTGCCGGGCGTTGTGGATGGACTCGTCGAGGCAAATCGGCGTTTGCAGCTCGGCCTGCAAGCGCGCGTGCTGGTGGATGTCGTCGTGGGCGAGCGGCTGCTCGATCATCATGAGATAGAAGTCGTCGAGCTTCTTCAGGTGGGCGGCGTCTTCGAGCCGGTAGGCGGAGTTCGCGTCCACCATGAGCTTCACCTGCGGGAAGCGCTGGCGCACGGCGCGCGCCAGCTCCACGTCTTTGCCGGGCTTGATTTTTATCTTGATGCGCTGGTAGCCGGCGCCGAGCTCCTTTTCAATCTTCGCCAGCAGCGCCGCGGAGGACTCCTGGATGCCGAGGGACACGCCACACGGGATTTCTTCGAGCTCGCCGCCGATTAGGCGGGACAGGGCGGTTCCTTTTTGCTGCGCCTCGATGTCCCACAGCGCGTTCTCGACGCCCGCCTTGGCCATGTTGTGCCCGCGGATGGGGGCGAGGGCGGCCGACACGTCGCCGCCGCGCGGAAAGCTCTTGCCCACGACGAGCGGCGCGATGAAGTCGCGCACCACGTGCCAGGCGGTCTCGGTGGTTTCGGCGGAATAGAACGGCCCTTCGCCGGCGGTGATTTCTCCCCAGCCGGTGAGCCCGTCGGCGCCCGCCTCGACCAGCAGGATGCGGCGCGCCTTCGTCACGCCGAAACTCGTCTCAAACGGAGCCTTCAGCTCCATCCGCACTTCGCGCAGGATGAGCGAGTCGACCTTCATCGGGGAATCCCGGCGGGCACCGGCTCGAGCAGGTAGGTTCCCGACTCCTCCGACGCTTCGAAACCGGTGACGGCGTAGCCTTCAGCGAAGGATTTCTGGAACTGCTCGCGCACGTCGGTCTGCACCCGCTCGGCGGTAGCGCGATCGTTGCTCTTCAGTTGCGCCACGGCAGCGGGGACCGAGATGCGCCGGCTGCCTGGCGCGTGCGCCACGGCGCCGCCCTTCACCACCCCCTCGACTCGCGGCGTCTTCAGCCACCACTCCGCCACCAGGCGATCGGTGGGAAGCCCGCCGTGCAGCGGGCTGGTGGTGCGGCCGTACTTGTTCACGATGTAGCGCCGCACGATGGCGCCCAGGCGCTCGATGTTGAAGTAGGCGTTCTTGAGCTCGAGCGGGTCGAAGGTCCACTCAACCAGCTCGAGCCCTCGCGCCAGGGCGTCGGCACGCTGCTCGAGCTTGAGCCGGCGGCCGACGCCGGCGTCGCGGTACTCGGGCAGCACCGCCAGCATGTGCGAGTGGATATAAGAACGGCCGTCGCGGTAGCCGGGGAAACTCAACAGGAAACCGACCATCTCGCTGCCGTTGAAGGCCCCGAACACCTGCCCGCCGGTCGAGCCCGCCACCACGATGACGTCCTTCGGCACGAGCTCGACGTCGGCGAAGCCCCACACCAGCCGCTGCAGTTCGACGCAGCGGTCGTACTCCTCGAGCCGCGTGCAGGCGCGGATGGCGATGGTCTCGGCTTTGGTCATAGGCGCAGCGAACGGAGAGATTCTAGCCGAACCGCCAGGCCGGGGGAACGCTCCCGACCATTTCGACCAGGCGCTGCCGCTCAACGTTCCCGCCCGTCAGCACGCACACCACTCTCCGGCGCGGCTGCGTGCCCGCCAGGTGGCGCAGGAGCGCCGCCACGCCCACCGCCCCCGACGGCTCGATGACGAGCTTCTCCTGCTCGAACAAGTGCGCCACGGCGCGGACAATCTCGTCTTCCGACACCAGCAGCACATCTTTGACGTACCGCTGCACCAGCGGAAAGGTGAGCCGCCCCGGGCAGGCCGCCACCAGGCCGTCGGCCACCGAGGGCCGGGTCTGGGTGTAAGTCGGGGCTCCTTTTTCGAGTGACGTCTTCATCGAAGGCATATGCTCCGGCTGGGCGCCGTAGAGGTCCGCCTGGGGCCGCTTCTGCTTGACTACAGCTGCGACCCCGGCCAGCAAGCCGCCGCCGCTCGTCGGAATCACGACAGCCTCGAGGTCGGGCAGCTGCTCGAGCAATTCAAATCCCAGCGTTCCGTTGCCGCGGATGGTCCCCTCGTCATCGAATGAGTGGACGATGAGCCTGCCCTGCTCGCGGCTGATGCGCTCGACGACCTTGGCGCGCTCGGAGAATTCGTTCGGACAAAAGACAATCTCCGCCCCCAGCCGCCGCGCCGCCTCCACCTTGTAGCGCGCGCTGCGCTCGAGCATCACCACCGTCACCCGCACGCCCAGCTCGCGCCCGGCGTAGGCGATCCCCTGGGCGAAGTTGCCCGACGACCCGGTCACCACGCCCCGCCGACGCGCTTCTTCCAGCCGCGGCAGCAAGCCGCCGTAGGCGGCGCGGATCTTGAAGGAGTGCGTGAGCTGAAAAGATTCCGCTTTGAGGTAGACCTCGTGGCCGGTCGCGGCGCTCAAGGCGTCCGAGTAAAGGAGCGGGGTCACGCGGATGCGGTCGCCGACGAGCGCCCGGGCTTGCTCGAAATCTTTGAGCGAAAACACCGGCTAGCCTTTCTGCTTGCTCCGTTCCCAGAGGGCGTCCATTTCGGCGAGGCTCGCGTCCTCGAGCCGCTTCCCTTGCCGGGCCAGCTCCTGCTCGATCTCCCGGAAGCGCGCGACGAACTTGCGGTTGGTGCGGCGCAGGGCCAGATCGGGGTCGAGTCCGAGAAAACGAGCAACGTTCACGGCCACAAAGAGCAGATCGCCCACTTCGTCTTCCAGGCGGTCTTTGTCGTTCGCCGCCACGCCCTCCCGCAGCTCTGCGACTTCTTCGTTGAGCTTCGCCAGCACGTCTTCCAGCCGCTCCCAGTCGAACCCGACCTGGGCGGCCTTGCGGGTGAGCTGGTAGGCCTCGAGCTGCGCCGGCAGCGTGCCGGGGACGCCCGCCAGCACGGACTTCCCTTCGGGCTTCGCCCTCAAGGCAGGGCCATCGGCGTGGGCGTTGCGCTCGGCGGCCTTGAGCGCTTCCCAGTTGACCACCACCTGCTCGGGGCTGTCGGCCTTGGCCGTGCCGAAGACGTGCGGGTGGCGCCGGACGAGCTTGTCGTGGAGCTCGGTCAAAACGTCGTCAATCGAGAAGCGTCCCTGCTCGGCGGCCATCTGGGCGTGAAAGAGGACTTGCAGAAGCAAGTCGCCGAGCTCGTCCTTGAGCGCCCGCGGGTCGTTGCGCTCGATGGCGTCCAGCGCCTCGTAGGTTTCTTCTAGGAGATACGTCCGCAGGCTCTGGGGCGTCTGCGCCCGGTCCCACGGACACCCGTCCGGCGCCCGCAGCCGGGCCATCAGGCTGACCAAGTCTTCGAAGCGCTTCTTTTCCATGGGAGCCGAAACACTCTAAGCCACAACGCTGGCGGCGTAAAGCCGCCTCTACACGGATAGCGGTGTCATCCTGAGCGGAGCGAAGGATCTCAATCCTGCCTTGTGCGCTTCGATGAGATTCTTCGCTCCGCTCAGAATGACAACGAATGCCACGGCCGGCCTCCAGGGGTACCCGCGCCCCATTCCCCGCCCGAGGGGCGAAATGCGTCCAGAACGCGTCCGAGACGCATTTCCGGGCAAATAGGGAGGGGGTGTAGAGGCGGATTTACCCCGCCAAGGGCGGCTCTCGCCGCCGGCAGACCCTTCGTTTTCCTCAGGGCAAGCAAGAATGTCTGCCCCACTAGAGAGAGCCGACGCAGTCGTCGGCGGCTTGTCGGGTGGGCGGGCGGATGTTAGACTGTGCTTTCAACCGATGCCCGAGGAACCGAAAGACTCCGACGACGTCAAGGTAGTGGACCGGCGACGGTTCACCTCCGCGGGCGAGCGCCGCCCGGGCGCCGAGCTGCGGCCCGAGCCGCCGCCCGGCCCGGCAGCCGCAGCTCCCTCCCCTGCCCCCGCAGCCCCGCGAGCCGAAACCGCCGAGGAGCGCACCGCCCGCGAAGCCTACGACGGCCAGCGCCCGCCCCGGGACTACAAAGTCGACTTCGAGTCGTTGGTGATGTCGCTTTCGACCTCGGCCATGTACCAGCTCGGGCTGGTGGAAGACCCCGCCCGCGGCGCGCTCCCCGCCGACCTCGAGGCTGCCCGCCACACCATCGACATGCTGGCCGTCATACAGGAAAAAACCCGCGGCAACCTCACCCCGAAGGAAGAGCAACTGCTCGAGCAGCTTCTCTACGAGCTGCGGCTGGCCTACGTGGGGGTGAGCACGGGCAAGGTGTCGGGCCCGCCCCGGCGCGTTTAGCTTCCATGGCCGGTCTGCGGCTGACCTTCCTCGGGACCGGCACCTCCATGGGCGTGCCCACGCTCGGCTGCGACTGCCGCGTCTGCCGCTCTCCCGATCCGCGCGACCACCGCCTGCGGCCCTCCGTCCTGCTCGAATACAACGGCCATGCCGTCGTCATCGACACTTCGCCCGACTTCCGCCAGCAGGCCCTGCGCGCGGGCCTGAAGCGCGTCGACGCCGTGCTCTACACCCACTCCCACGCCGACCACATCCTCGGCCTCGACGACTTGCGGCCCTTCAACCTCAAGCAGGGCGACATCCCGCTCTACGCCAACCGCGCCACCCAGGAGATGCTCCGCCGCGCCTTCCCCTACGTCTTCGGCCAGGCCACGCGCCACAGCAGCGTCCCCAACGTCGACCTGCAGGAGATCAACGGCCCCTTCGAGCTTTTCGGCCGGCGCATCCTGCCCCTGCCGGTCGCCCACGGCGAGATGGAAGTGCTCGGGTTCCGCGTGGGGCGAGCCGCCTATCTGACCGACTTCAGCGCGATTCCGGATGCGGTGAAAAAAGAGTTGCGCGGGCTTGACCTGCTCGTGCTCGATGCCTTGCGCGACCGCCCGCACCCGAACCACTCGACCGTGGAGAACTCCGTCGCTCTGGTCCGCGAGCTGGCTCCGCGCCGCGCCTACTTCACTCACATCGCCCACGATCTCGCCCACGAGGAAACCAACCGGCGGCTACCCGCCGGAGTCGAGCTCGCCTACGACGGCCTGGCGGCCGAGGTCGAGGACTAGAGCGCGATGCGCGTCCTGCGCTCGCTCGACGAGCTCCCCCGCCCGCTTCCCTTCCTCGTCCTCACCATCGGCAACTTCGACGGCGTGCACCGCGGCCACCGGCGCATCCTGGCCCGCGTCGTCAAGGCGGCCCGCTCCCGCCGCGGCACCGCCGCGGCGCTGACTTTCCACCCGCATCCGGCCAAGATCCTCGGCCGGCCCGCGCCGCCGCTGCTGACCACGCTCGAGCAGAAGCTGACGCTGCTCGAAGCCGCCGGGCTCGACCTGGTCTTGGTGCTCCCCTTCACCCGGGCGCTCTCCCGGCTTTCGCCGCGGCAGTTCGTCGCGCGGATCATCAGCCGGCGGCTGGGGGCGCGGCGGCTGCACGTCGGGCCCAATTTCCGCTTCGGCCACCGCGCCGCCGGGGACGTCCGGGTTCTGCGGAGGCTGGCCCGCCAGCTCGGGTTCGCGCTCGAAGTCGTCCCACGCGTGCGGGTGAGCGAACAAACCGCCTCGAGCACCTTGATCCGCCGCCTGCTGGCCGCCGGGCGCGTGCGCGCGGCGGCGCGCCTGCTGGGGCAGCCGTATGCCTTGACCGGCGACATCCGCCCCGGCCAAGGCCGCGGCGCCCCGCTCGGCTTCCCCACGCTCAACCTCGCCCCGGAGCAGGAGTGCCTCCCCGCCCGCGGGGTCTACGTCACCCAGACGCTGGTCGCGGGCAAAGCCTTTCCTTCCGCCACCAACGTCGGCGTGCGGCCTACCTTTGCGCCCAAGGCGCCAGCCCGAGGCTGGCCCGCCTCGGGAGGGCATCCGCCTCGGGCGCACGGCGGCCAGGGACTGGTGGTCGAGTCCCACCTGCTCGGGTTCGCACGCACGCTGCGGCGGGGGCGGCTGGAGGTGCGCTTCCACGAGCGGCTGCGCGCGGAAAAGAAATTCTCCTCTGCCACAGCCCTGCGGGCGCAGATCCGGCGGGACGTCGAGCGCGCCCGGCGCTTCTTTGCGCGCCGCCCTCCGGCACGGGTATAATAGGCAACCAACGGGGAGGGCTGCCGGCGCGTGATGCAGCCATCGAAGAAGTCCGAGGGGAACCTCGACCGCCTGCTCAAGGCGCGCGCGGAGATTGACGAAGAGCTCCGCCGCCACAAGTCCACCCTGACCGTGCTCTTCACCGACATCGTCGGCTCCACCCACTACTTCGAGCGCTTCGGCGACACCGCCGGCCTGGCCATGCTCCACCGCCACACCGAGCAGGCCACCGCTGTCATCCAGCAGCACCAGGGCAACGTCATCAAGACCATCGGCGATTCGGTGATGGCGGAGTTCCCTGAGCCGACACTGGCCGTGCGCGCCGCCGTCGACATCCAGCGGCAGCAGTGGAAACAGAACGAGCAGCTGCCCGACCAGGAGCAAACCCACCTCCGCATCGGCGTCCACGCCGGGCTGGGCTTCCGCTACGGCGGCGACGTCTACGGCGACGTCGTCAACGTCGCCGCCCGCGTCACCAAGCGCACCGGCCCCGCCCAAATCCTCATCTCCGGCGCCGTCCGCGAAACCTTGAGCGGCGACGCCCAGCTCCGCTGCCACTCCCTCGGCAAGATCACCATCGAAGGCCGCGCCGAAAAAGAAGAGGTCTTCGAGGCGCTGTGGACCGACGCCGAGACCTACGCCGACTTGCGCCGACGCTTGAGCTCGGCCTTGCAGCGCGGCGACTTGGTCTCGCCCGGCGTGCAGCTCGACGACTTGATGCCGGTCGAGCCGGGCG
>MEKM01000072.1 GCA_001766965.1 Acidobacteria bacterium RIFCSPHIGHO2_01_FULL_67_28
CAACGCCTACCAGGCGGCGCGCAAGGCGGGCGTGCTGAATGAAGAGCACCTGAAGCTGGCCAAGCCCTTGCTCGAGTCCATCCAGCCCATGAAGGCGGTCTTCGACCGCCGCTACGTCAAGAGGCTCGACGGCACCTACGTCAAGAAGGGCGCCAGCAAGTGGGACATGGCCCAGCAGCTCATCGAGGACATCCACCAGTTCAAGGAGAAGAACCGCTGCGACCGCCTGGTGATGATCTGGTGCGGCTCGACGGAAATCTACCTGAAGGCGAACAAGGTCCACCGCGACCTCAAGAGCTTCGAGAAGGGGATGAAGCAAAACAACGAGGCCATCGCCCCTTCGATGCTCTACGCCTACGCGGCCTTGCGCTCGGGCGTGCCCTTCGGCAACGGCGCGCCCAACCTCACCGTCGACATCCCCGCGATGCAAGAGCTGGCGCAAGCCAAGCGCGTGCCCATCGCCGGCAAAGATTTCAAGACCGGGCAGACGCTGATGAAGACCATCATCGCCCCCGGCCTGAAGTCGCGCATGATCGGGTTGCACGGGTGGTTCTCCACCAACATCCTCGGCAACCGCGACGGCGAGGTGCTCGACGACCCCGAGTCCTTCAAGACCAAGGAAGAGTCGAAGCTCGGCGTGCTCGAGTACATCCTCCAGCCCAAGCTCTACCCGATGCTCTACGACGGCTTTTGCCACAAGGTGCGCATCCACTACTACCCGCCGCGGGGCGACAACAAGGAAGGCTGGGACAACATCGACATTTTCGGGTGGCTGGGCTACCCCATGCAGCTCAAGATCAACTTCCTCTGCCGCGACTCGATTCTGGCGGCGCCGCTCGTGCTCGACCTCATCCTCTTCCTCGACCTGGCCCAGCGCGCCGGACTGCGCGGCATCCAGGAGTGGTTGAGCTTCTACTTCAAGTCGCCCATGTGCGCCCCCGCGCTTTACCCCGAGCACGACCTCTTCATCCAGCTGACGAAGCTCAAGAACACGCTGCGCTGGCTGCGCGGCGAGCGGCTCATCACCCACCTCGGCACCGAGTACTACGACTAACCAGACGTGACCCGTGACTCGCGACCCGTGTCCTGTGAAGGACGCGGAAAGGAGATTCCCTTGTGTCAGCGGGCGGCGGCGGGAGCGGGAGCAGCCGCGGGTTGCGGGGGGCGCGGCGGCGGCGGAGTCGTGGCCCACTTTATGATCGCGGCGCGGGCTTCGGCGGGGATGATTTCCCAGTTGCGGTCCGTGGCAGGAATGAACTTCTTCTCTTTCTGCTCCAGCAGGTAGGCAATGATGAGCTCGCGGACTTCCTGGTCGGTCTCGTGAACCACGCGGGCGTGACGCAACATGTCGTAGGCGCCGCCGCCCGACCAGCGATAACTGTTGAGCGCCACCCGCAGCTTCCGCTCCGGCGCAAGCGGCGCCCCCTGAAACTGCAGGTTGACGATCCGCTCGCCCGGCGGTCGGCTGACATCAATCTGGTAGCTCACCCCTTCCGCCATGTCGTAGTTGTAGCCGGGCAGGTCGGCCAAGGGCGACCCGTCCGCCGGCCAGGGATACGTATTGAAGCTGCGCGCGGAGTACTCCAGCGCCTGCTTGAGTTGCGCGCCGGTAATCTCCACCGTGTAGAGCTTGTTCTCATAGAAGTAGAGCCGGTAGACGTCGCGGATGGTCAGCGGTCCGGCCCGCCAGCGCGTGGCGGTGGAAAACAGCGCCGCCAGCGACACCTCGGCGCGACCGTAGTGGAGCTGGGCGCGCTGGATCAACTCCACCAGGGGATGATCCTCGACCCGCCCGGTGCGCGCACTCACTTCTTCGCCCACTTCGCCCAGCACGGTGTTCAGGTACTGCTCGGTGCGCTCGTGGGCGGCGCGGGTCAGCTCCAGGATCTCCGGGTCGGCCGCGATGGACGCGTCCATCGGCACCAAGCGGCTGCTCTTCTCGGTCACCTGCCACCGCTCCCCGGTCCGCGTCAGGACGAACTCCGCTTCCGCCACCGACTGCGCCCAGTTCTTCGCCTGCACCAGCAGGACGCCGTTGACCACCTTGCCCGGCAGCTCCTGATGGGAGTGGCCGAAGAAAATAGCGTCCAAGCCCGGCGCCTGCTCGGCGATGTCCCAGACGTGATCTTCCTCCGGGTAGAGCTCTTGCTCCCGCTCGCCGCTCACGGGGTCGCGTCCCAGGCCGGAATGGATGATGAGGATGACCAGGTCGGCCTTGCGGCGCAGTTCAGGGACGTACTGGCGCGCTGTCTCGACCAGGTCGCGGAACTCGTACCCCACGCGGTGAGCGGGCGGGTCCCAGCGCGGCACGGCCGGAGTCACCATCCCCAGGATGGCCACGCGCACGCCCCCTACGGTGCGGATGAGGTAGGGCGGAAAGTCGCGGCGGGAGTCGTGGTAGGTCGAGGCGACGTTCGCCGCCAGCAGAGGAAATTGCGCCTGCTCCTTGATGCGCCAGAGCGGCCGGAGCCCGAAGTTGAACTCGTGGTTCCCCACCGCCATGGCGTCGTAGCCGAGGGCGTTCATCGCCGCCACCACCGGGTTCGGCTCGCTCGGGTATTTCTCCGCGTACAAGTAGGCGAGCGGCGTGCCCTGGAAAGTGTCGCCGCAATCCACCAGCAACGTGTTCGGCTGGCGGGCCCGCACCTGCTTGACGTAGGTAGCGACTTTGGCCAGGCCGCGCTCGACCGGGCGCCCCAGCAAGTAGTCGTGCGGCCACACGTTCCCGTGCATGTCGGTCGTGGCCAACACCGTCAGGGTGAGGGTCTCGTCCGCGGCCGAGCCCGGGGCGAGCGGCGCCCCGGCGAGCGCCAGCCCGAGCAGAGCCAGCAGGCACACGACGGCGCAGCGGCGTTGGCGCTTCACGGTCTTCTTTCCTTCTATCCCGTCTGGAGGCACTTCGAGAGCGCGCTAGCTATCTGGTTGAGCTCTTCGACGTCTTTGGCGGAGAAGTCGGCGCCGGCCGCCTGCGTAGTCTTCCCCTTGCGGGAGACCTGGAGGATGCCGACGGTCTTGCCCTCGGCCAGCACCGGCACGCTCACGATCTTCTGGATGGGGTCGCCGGCTTCCTTACTGAGCTTGACGGCTTCGAAGACGGTAGGATGGGTGGCGGCGGTGAAGTTGTTGATGAACTCCGCCTTGCGGTCGCGGGCGGTGCGCACGGCCAGGGCGTTGGTGCTGGTCATGGGGATGGTGCCCACCTTACCGAGCTTCTCCGGCACGATGAACTCCAGTTGCCTGCCGGTGGGCGCCATTTTAAGAATGGCGACCTCGTCCGGCTTGACCTTGAAGTTCTTGGCGATGGCGCCCGCCACCTGGTTGCCCAGAGCGGAGTCCATCGGCTTGTCTTTGACCATCTCGGCGATGACCCGCGCCACGCCGACTGTCAGTGGTGCCCCCATGATTACGTCCCTCCCCTGTTGGCGGCCCGCGTGTTCCGATTATAGACCATTTCCGGCTAGGTGCGTCGCAGCAGCAGCGCTTTCTTCACCTCGCCGATGGCCCGAGTGATGTCGATGCCGCGCGGGCAGGCCTCGACGCAATTGAAAATGGTGCGGCAGCGCCAGACGCCGTCGCTTTGATTGAGCACTTGCAGGCGCGCCTCCTGGCCGGCATCGCGGTCGTCGAAGAGGAAGCGGTGGGCGTTGACAATGGCCGCCGGGCCCAAGTAGTTGGGGTTCGACCAGAACGACGGGCAGGAGGTTGTGCAGGCGGCGCAGAGGATGCACTTGGTGGTGTCGTCGAAGCGCTCCCGCGCCTCCGGGCTCTGCCGGCGCTCGCGGGCGGGCGGCGGCTCTTCGGCCACCAGATAGGGCTGCACCGACTCGAACTTGCGGAAGAAGGCCTGCTGGTCCACTACCAAATCCTTGACGACGGGAAAGCCGCGCAGGGGCTCGACGCTGATGCGCTTCCCCAGCTCCTTGATCAGCACCTTGCAGGCCAGCCGGTTCCGCCCGTTGATGAGCATGGCGTCGGAGCCGCAGATGCCGTGGCCGCAGGAGCGGCGGAAGGAAAGCGTCCCGTCCTGGTACCACTTGACGCTGTGCAGGAGGTCGAGGACGCGGTCGGTGGCCTCGGCCTCGACCTCGTACTCGGCCCAGTAGGGCTCGCGGTCGCGTTCCCGATCGAACCGCTTGACCCGCAGCTTGACCTGCATGCGCTCTCGGTCTCCCGTCAGTACTTCCGCTCCTGGGGCTGAAAACGGGTAATGCTCACAGACTTGTACTTCAGCTCGACCTGGCCGCTCGGGGTGCGGTAGGCGAGCGAATGTTTGAGCCAGTTCTGGTCGTCGCGCTTGGGGAAGTCCTCGCGCGAGTGCGCCCCGCGGCTCTCCTGGCGGGCGAGCGCCCCAGCCACCACGGTTTGGGCGCAGTCGAGCAGGAAAGCGAGCTCGAGGGCTTCGACCAGGTCGGTGTTGAAGACGCGGCCGCGGTCCTGGATGGTGACCTCCTGGTAGCGCTGCTGGAGCTCGCCCACGACCTCTTTCATTTCGGCGAGCAGCTTCTCGTCGCGAAACACGGAGGCCTTGTCCATCATCTCGCGCTGGAGGGTGTCGCGCAGCTCGGCCACGGTGGTGCGCCGCCCGGCGGAGCCGCTGCGGCCCGCGCGCAGGCGGGCCACCCACTGCTCGGCGTTCTCCTCGGCGCGCGGCGGGAGCGGGGGAAAGTCGTTCTCGGCGACGTAGCGCACCAGGTCGCGGCCGGCGCGGCGGCCGAAGACCAGGATGTCGACCAGCGAGTTCGTCCCCAGGCGGTTGGCCCCGTGGACGGAGACGCAAGCCACCTCGCCGGCCGAATAGAACCCCGGCAACACCCGGTTCTTCTCATCCACCACCACCCGCCCCCAGATGTCGGTGGGGATGCCGCCCATGGCGTAGTGGGCGGTGGGCTGGACAGGAATGGGCTCTTTCACCGGATCGATGCCGAGGTACGTGCGGACGAAGTCGGTGATGTCGGGCAGCTTCTCTTCGATGACCTCCCGGCTCAAGTGGGTCAGGTCGAGGTGGACGTACCCCTTGCCGCCGATGCCGTGGCCCTGGCGCAGCTCGAGGTAGATGGAGCGGGAGATGATGTCGCGGGGCGCGAGGTCGAGCAGCGTGGGCGCGTACTTCTCCATGAAGCGCTCGCCGCGGCCGTTGATGAGCTTGCCACCCTCGCCGCGCGCGCCCTCGGTAATCAGGATTCCCATCCGGTAGATGCCGGTGGGATGGAACTGGAAGAATTCCATGTCCTCGAGCGGCACGCCCGCCCGCCAGGCCACCGCCATGCCGTCGCCGGTCAGCGCATGAGCGTTCGAGGTGATCTGGTAGATGCGGCCGCAGCCGCCGGTGGCGAACAAGACCGCCTTGGCGTGGAAGACGTGCAGCGAGCCGTCGGCGATCGAGAGCGCCACCACCCCGGCCACCCGCCCGGACTCAATCAGCAGGTCAAGCACCAGGAACTCGTTGAAGAACTTCACCTGGTGGCGGATGCACTGCTGGTAGAGGGTTTGCAGGATCATGTGGCCGGTGCGGTCGGCGGCATAGCAGGAGCGGCGCACCGGGGCCTTGCCGTACTCGCGGGTGTGGCCGCCGAAGGGCCGCTGGGCGATCTTGCCGTCGGGGGTGCGGCTGAAGGGCAGCCCCCAGTGCTCGAGCTCGAGTACGGTCTCGACCGCTTCCCGGGCAAGGATCTCCACCGCGTCCTGGTCGGCGAGGTAGTCCGACCCCTTGACAGTGTCGAACATGTGCCACTCCCAGTGGTCCTCTTCCATGTTGCCCAGCGCGGCGCCGATGCCGCCCTGGGCGGTGCCGGTGTGGGAGCGGACGGGGTAGAGCTTGCTCAAGACGGCGACGTCGCGGCCGCGCAGGGTGAGGGCCGCCATCAGGCCGGCGCCGCCCCCGCCCACGACCACAACCTCATACTGGTGGTAGGTGGCCGCCACCGCTTAGCTCCCCGCCAACGGATGGAACGTGAGGATCACGAGCGAGCCGGCGAACAGGAAGAACAGCACCAGCGAATAGAGGGCCACCAGGCTCACCACCCGCAGCCCCGGCGAGCGCACATAGTCGTCCACCATCACGCGCACGCCGTTGAAGCCGTGCAGCAGGGCCAGGAAAAGCAGGAACCAGTCGTAGAGACGCCACAGCGGGTTGGCCCAGCGCGCGGCTACGAAGGCGAAGTTGATCTCGTCCACGCTATTGATGAGGTGCATGATCGCCAAGTGACCCAGGGCGAGCAGGAGCAGGGCGATGCCGCTCACCCGCATGAACAGCCAGGCGTAGAGCTCCAACCCGCCTGCGGGGCGTTCCCGTCCGCCGGTCGCACTCAACTCGGCCATCGTCGCTCCCTTAGAACAGCGGGGCCAGCATCTTGGCGGCCACCGGGATGAACACCAGGATGAACACGGAAACTACGCCGTAAAAGATCTGCCGCTGGCGGGGGCTCAACTCGGGATAAAAATCGAGCAGAGTGATGCGGATGCCGTTCAAGGCGTGGTAGAGAACCGCGCCCGCCAGGCCCACCTCGCCTACCCGGAACACCGGGTGGACGTAGATCTTCACCACCCGGTCATAAACTTCCGGCCCAAAGAGCACCAGACCGGTGTCGAGGATGTGAATGAGGAGGAACAGCAGGACCCCGACGCCGCTCCAGCGGTGCAGCCACCACGCCCACTGACCCGCTCCACCGCGATACACCGAGGAAGACTCCTCTGTCGGCCCGGGGGCCGCGGAATCTC
>MEKM01000073.1 GCA_001766965.1 Acidobacteria bacterium RIFCSPHIGHO2_01_FULL_67_28
ATCAATTCCCGGGTGATGCCTGCCTGGCGGACTTTGTTCATGTGGAGCGTCAGCCGGTCGATCATCTCGGCGGCGTTGTTGGTGGCCGCGTCCATGGCGGTCATGCGGGCGGCCTGCTCGGCGGCGCCCGACTCGAGCAGCGCCCGGTAGACCTGCACCTCGACGTGCCGCGGCAGCAGCCGGTCGAACAGCTCCGCCGGCGGCTGCTCGTAGAGGTAATCGACTTCGGTTTCTCCCGCCGCGGCGACCGGTGCCTCGGCCGGCCGTTCATACGCCGGCGCGCCCGGCACCGCCAGCGGGCCTTCGACGCGGGTCGGCAGAATCCCCTCGATGGGCAGAAGCTTTTCCGTGATCAGCCGCTGCGCCAGGATGCTCTTGAACTCGTTGTAGATGAGATAGACGGCGTCGAACTCTTTCTTGGTGTAGAGCTCCATCACCTGGGCGGCGATGTCGCGCGCCTGGGCGTAGTCGACCGCGCGCAGGAAGAGGTTGATGTGCTCGGCACGCAGCGTCACCTTGCGCCGGCGGAAGAAGTCGCGGCCTTTCTTGCCGATGGTGATGAGCTCGGGCTCGTGGCCGTTGCGGCGGGCGGCCAGGAAGCGCTCGGCCAGGCGGAAGACGTTGGTGTTGAACGGCCCGCAGAGACCCTTGTCGCCGGAGAGCACCAGCACCAGGACTTTTTCTTCCGGGCGCTTCTCGAGCAGCGGGTGCTTCTGCACTTCGGCGCGGCGGGCGAGTGAGCGCAGCACCTCGAGCATCTGCCCGGCGTAGGGCCGGGCGTTGAACACCCGCTCCTGGGCCCGGCGGAGCTTGGCCGCCGACACCAGCTTCATCGCCCGGGTGATCTTCTGCGTGTTCTGCACCGAGCGGATGCGGCGGCGAAAATCTATCAGCGTCGGCATGGTCAGCTAGCCAGCTCCTGCTTGCTCAGCCCAGCGGCCCCCGCCGCTGGGAGCTTTGTTTCCCCCAGGCAGGGGCCTGGGGGCTCGGCGAGGAAAAGGAGGGTGATCTTCTGGGTGTTGTGCACCGAGCGGATGCGGCGGCGGAAATCTATCAGCGTCGGCATCAGGAGTTATTCTTGGTGCAATACATGCTCAGGATGACTGCATTCTTCGATCTCGAAGGCCCAGTCGGGATGTTCACCTTCTGCCGCGTGAAGGAACTTCCCGGCCTCTTCGCGGCTAGGGAAGTTGCCGAAATCCTTTCTCCTCCCGGCTTCCTCCCTTTCCTTCCACCCGATAACGTGATACTTCCCCTGCACGGTGATTCCACTTACCGCTGTGGAGTTTTTCCTTTCATGAGCCACGTAAGAAAACCAGCTACCAGTGCGATCGCGATGCAGCGGGCAAATGCAGCTGTCCAGTCGGGTGGCGTTCCACCAAAGACGGCCAGATCAGTCCACTGACGCGGTGGGTTGAGCAGCTGCAGAACCATGAGTATTACCGCAATGCCCCATAGAATCTTGAGCTTTCTCTGGGTTGACATAGTTGACCCTGCGGGCGTTGTTCCGTAAAGTTCTTCCTTGAGTTTCTTAATGTCCCGTTTGTACGACTCGACTTCTTTCTGTAGAAGTGTGGCCTGTTCCTGATACCCTTCTGGTCTCTTATCCATCAACTCCTGTATCTCTTGTTCGGACAAGTATATCTCTTCTTCCCGGTCCTCGATCTGCCCCAGGATCTCCCAGTCCTCTCTTACGCACGGGTCTACAACGTCTTGGCCGTGATGCGGAACGCCGCCATCTTGTGTTTTCGCCATAACCATTAGTGGGCGGCACGGGCGGCGCGCTCGGCCGCGAACTTCTCTTTGAACTCCTTCAGGGCCTTGTGGAGCTCTCCGCGCACCTCGTCGTCCAGGGTTTTCTTCTCGCGGATTTTCTTGAGCAGGCCCGCGTAGCCAGTGTCGAGGAAGTCGTAGAGGGCGTGCTCGAAGGCGCGGCACTCGCTGACGGGGAGGTCGTCCACGTAGCCGTTGGTGCCGGCGAAGACGATGGCGACCTGCTTTTCCACCGGCAGGGGCACGAACTGGTCCTGCTTCAGGAGCTCGGTCAGGCGCCCGCCGCGGGAGAGCTGGGCCTGGGTGGCCTTGTCGAGCTCGGAGCCGAACTGGGCGAAGGCGGCCAGCTCGCGGTACTGCGCCAGCTCCAGCCGCAGCGTCCCCGCCACCTGCTTCATGGCCTTAATCTGGGCGTTGCCGCCCACGCGGCTGACCGACAAGCCGACGTTGATGGCCGGGCGGATGCCGCCGTGGAAGAGGTCGGCCTCGAGATAAATCTGCCCGTCGGTGATGGAGATGACGTTCGTCGGGATGTAGGCGGAGATATCGCCCGCCTGGGTCTCGATGACCGGCAGGGCGGTGAGCGAGCCGCCGCCGCCCTCCTTCGAAAGCTTGGCGGCGCGCTCGAGCAGGCGCGAGTGGAGGTAGAAGACGTCGCCCGGGAACGCCTCGCGGCCGGGCGGCCGCCGCAAGAGCAGCGAAATCTCGCGGTAGGCGGCGGCGTGCTTGGAGAGATCGTCGTAGAAACACACGGCGTGCTGGCCGCGGTCGCGGAAGTATTCGCCGATGGCGCAGCCGGCGTACGGGGCGATGTACTGCATGGTGGCAGGCTCGGAGGCCGAAGAGGTGACCACCACGGTGTAGTCCATGGACCCGGCGTCTTCGAGCGCCTTCACCACCTGCGCCACCGTCGAGCGCTTCTGGCCGATGGCCACGTAGATGCAGATGACGTCGCCGCCCTTCTGGTTCAGGATGGTGTCGAGGATGATGGCGGTCTTGCCGGTCTGGCGGTCGCCGATGATGAGCTCGCGCTGGCCGCGCCCGATGGGGATCATGGCGTCCACGGCCTTGATACCGGTCTGCAGCGGCTCGCGCACCGGCTGGCGCTCGAGCACGCCCGGGGCCAGGCGCTCCAGCGCGTTGAACTTGTCGGTGGCGATGGCCCCCTTGCCGTCGACCGGCTGCCCGAGGGGGTTGACCACGCGCCCCACCAGCGCTTCGCCCACCGGCACCGACATGATCTTGCCGGTGCGCTTGACCGTGTCGCCTTCTTTGATTTCCTGGTACTCGCCCAGCAGCACCGCGCCCACCTGGTCTTCCTCCAGGTTCAAGGCGATCCCCGTCACTCCGCGGGGGAACTCCAGCATCTCCACCGCCATGCACTTCTCCAGGCCGTGGATGCGGGCGATGCCGTCGCCCACCGAAATCACCGAGCCGATCTCTTCCACCGCGACCGTCTGCTCGTAGTTCTTGATCTGCTCGCGCAGGAGCTTGGTGATTTCGTCGGCTTTGATGTTGGCCATGAGGTCTCCCCTCTAGCGTGATTCCGTAGTCAGCTGCTGCTGCAGCCGGCGCAAGCGGGCGCGCAGCGAGCCGTCGTAGATGGTGCTGCCCATCCGGGCCACGCCGCCGGCGAGGATCGCCGCGTCTTCGCGATAGCGCAGCTCGACCTGCGCGCCGGCGAGCGTCGCCAGGCGCTCTTCGAGCAGCTTCTTCTGCCCGGTGTTCAGGGTGAAGGCGGTGGTGATTTCCACCGGGACAATCCCCAGCCGCGCGTACACTTCGCGGTCGAACGCGGCGAGCACGGCGTCGAGCAGGTCGAGCCGCCGGTGGTCGAGCAGCACGCCCAGGAAGTTGCGCGTCAGCTCGCTCCACCCCAGCAGCTTTCGCAGGCGCTCGAGCAGAGCCCGCTTTTCCTCGCGGCTAACGGCCGGGCTGGCGAGGATGTTGCGCAGCGCCGCGTGCTGGCGGAGCACGGCCGCGAAGTCCGTCAGCTGCTGCTTACTGTGCTGCACCTCGGCCTGCTGCTTCGCTGGCGGCAGCTTGGCGGCAAAAATAATGTCGGCCAGCGCGCGGGCGTAGCGGCGGGCAAGAGCGAGCGACACGGCCTAGGCCCTCCGTTCCTTCCCCGGCGCCAGGTGGCCGGCGAACGCCTGGAAAAGCGCGGCGTGCGTCTGCGGGGTGAGGCGCTGGCGGATTTCCTGCTCGGCCAGACTCACCGCCAGCCGCGCCGCGTAGGCGCGCAGCTCGAGCCGCGCCGCCCGCGTCACCGACTCCATTTCCGCCCGGGCGGTCGCCAGGACGCGCTCGGCTTCGCGCCGGGCGGCTTCCTGGATGCGCTGTTTTTCGGCGGCGGCGTTTTCGGCGGCGTCCGCCCGCAGCCCGGCGACCTCCTGCTCCAGCCGCGCCAGTCGCCCCTCCACCTCCGCCAGGCGCTTCCGCGACTCCTCCCGCGCCTTGCGGGCTTCTTCGATGCCGCTGCGGATGGCGGCGCGCTGCCCGGCGAAGAATTCCCCCAGCGGCTTGCGCAGGAGGTAACCGAGCCCGCCGAAGACGGTGATGAAATTCAGCCACTTGAAAATGAGCTCGGTCGGGATGCCCCCGGCGGCGTGCTCACCTTCTTCGGCGGCCAGGGCCGACGCGAGCGGCGCCAGCACGAGAAGGGCAAGCAAGAGTGCCGCGGTCGAGCGCTTCATGCGCGGCCGCCTCCGGTGGGTTCGAGCAGCGTGCGGGTGATTTCTTCGGCCAGCCGGCGGGTTTCGGCGTCGAGGTCTTTCTTGGCCTGGGCGACGTCGCCGGCGATTTCGAGCTTAGCCTGGCGGACCATCTGCCCGGCCTGCTCGCGGGTTTCGCGCAGGATGCGGGCGCGCTCCTCGAGCGCCAGTCGGCGGGCGGCTTCCTGCTGGCGGTAGATTTCGGCGCGCGCATGCCGGAGCGATTCCTCGTACTGGCGGAGCTTCTCGTTGGCCTGGGCGACGAGCTGGTCGGCTTCCTGGCGCGCGCCCTCGGTGGCGGCCCGGCGCTCGGCCAGCACGCGCTCGAGCGGCTTCCAGAAGGCCCAGCGCAGGAAGAAGAAGAACAGGAGAACGATAACGGTGGTGGGCAGCGCCCCCCAGAGAAGTCCCTGCAACTGATGGAGGATGTCCATGTTCTTCCGCTCGCCTGCTTGCCGCAGGCAGGCTTGGGGTGAAGGCCGGTCCGCTTCGCCCGCTTTCCCCGCCGCGCTGGCCCGATTCGGGTTTGCGCTCAACGAGGCCCGACGACGCGGGCGCAAAGACAGACGTTTCTAACACAGCCCCACGCAAGGGTCAAGGCAGGCCGGTTGTGTTTGCGTTTTTTGCGGTTTCTGCCCTTCGGCTTCGCTCAGGGCAAATTCCGCTGTGCGGAATTTGCGGATTTGGGGAGCGCGTTTCCGGCCCCCAAAACGCGCTCGCGGAAAAAAACGTCCGCAAAAACCGCAAAAACCGCAAAAACCGTAGACTCGGAACCGCCAGTTGTGCTAGCGAAGCAGTAGCGGCGAGGAACGCAGCCTTTGCGTTCCTCGTCGGGAGTTCGTTGGTTGGAAACGGCCGGCGACGAAGGCAAACCCCGCCTTCGTCGCCGCTACCAAGGAGAAGGACAGGCAAGGATGAGACCCGCCTTGGCGCTCAAGCCGAAGCAAGAAAGAGACTTAGACCAGTTGACATGGGTTGACATATGTCAACGCAACGAAAGGGAGTCAAATGAAGGGGTTGCAGGGCGTCGCGCCCCTCCAGACCCCCCTGGGGGGAGGGGTCGTCAAGGCGGGCGGCTGTTGCGGGGGTGAACCGCCGATGTTAGCATCGCACGGCGAGGTCGCAAGGAGTTAGACGAATGGCCTTCCAAGGCGTGGATTTTCTCGAGATCGACTCGCTCTTGACCGAGGACGAGAAAGTCGTCCGGGCTGCGGTGCGCCAGTGGGTGGAAGAAAACGTCAAGCCTGTAATCGAGAAGCACGCCCAGGCGGGCACTTTCCCGATGGACCTTATCCCCGAGGTGGCAAAGCTCGGCTACTTCGGGGCGAACTTGAAGGGTTACGGCTGCGCGGAGATGTCGAACGTCGAGTACGGCCTGGTGATGCAGGAGCTCGAGCGGGGCGACAGCGGGCTGCGCAGCTTTGTCTCGGTGCAGTCGGCGCTGGTGATGTATCCCATCTACGCCTACGGCTCGAAAGAGCAGAAGGAGAAGTGGCTGCCGCGTTTGCAAAAAGGCGAAGCCATCGGCTGCTTCGGGCTGACCGAGCCGGGCTTCGGCTCGAATCCCGGCGGGATGCTGACCACGGCGAAGAAGGACGGCGACGGCTACCTGCTCAACGGCGAGAAGCTCTGGATTACCAACGGCTCCATCGCCGACGTCTCGCTGGTCTGGGCGAAGGATGAGAAAGGCGACGTGGGCGGCTATTTGGTCGAGAAAGGGACGAAGGGTTTCAAGGCTTGGGACGTGCACGACAAGTACTCGCTGCGCGCTTCCGTCACCAGCGGCCTGGCGATGAGCGACTGCCGCATCCCGAGCTGCAACCGCCTGCCGGAGGCCAAGAGCTTGAAAGCGGCTCTAAGCTGCCTGACCCAGGCGCGCTACGGCATCGGCTGGGGCGGGCTGGGCGCGGCCATGGAGTGCTACGAGACCGCGCTCAATTACGCAAAGGAGCGCAAGCAGTGGGCCAGCCGCCCCATCGCCTCCCACCAAATCGTTCAAGAAAAACTCGTCTGGATGCTCACGGAAATCTCGAAGGGCCAGTTGCTCGCCTTGCAGGTCGGACGCCTCAAAGACCAGAACAAAGCCAACCACGCCCACATCTCGCTGCTGAAGAA
>MEKM01000074.1:0-3767 GCA_001766965.1 Acidobacteria bacterium RIFCSPHIGHO2_01_FULL_67_28
TCGCGGAAGATCGGCAGCCGCCGGCCCCCGCTGAAGGCGTAGGTGGCCGACACCAGAGTGCTGGCAAAGATTTCGTGCTCCAGACTCAACTCGGCCTGGTGGACGTACGGCCGGGCGAAATCTTCGGAGAACTGGCGGATGTCCGGCACCTGGCTGGTGAGCGCCGGCAGGACGAGTGTGCAGTTGGGCGAATTCACCGCCCCGACGAAGCAGTCCGGGTAGAACAGACGTTGCAGGCCCGGTGTCACGGGATCGATGTCGGTGGTGGGCGTGAAGCGGAACGCGGCGTTCACCACCCCGTTGTCGGTCTGGGCGCTGGAAAGCGCGCTGTTCGAGGTGCGTCCGTAGATCAGCCCGTAGCCGGCGCGCAGGATAGTCTTGTGGCGGCCGGCGATGTCCCAGGCCAGGCCCAGGCGCGGGCCCCAGTTGTTCTTGTCCTGGTTGAACCTCGCGGTGAGGGGAAAGGCGGGATTCCCAACGTCGGGCTGGGGGAGTTGCTGGTACTCGTAGCGGATGCCGTAGTTCAGCGTAAGGTCAGACCGTAGCTTGAAAGTGTCCTGGAGGTAGAAGTTCCAGTCGGTCGTAGTGAAGCGGATGGATCCGGCCTCTTCGGGGGGCAACTCGCCGGAAAGCACGCGCAGGTCGAAGGCCTGGGTGTAACTGCCGTAGCTCGGGGTGGCGTCGGGGACGCAGCCGAAGGCGAGAGCGCCCAGCGGGCAGTCGCCGGCCAGCGCGTCGAAGTTGGAGTAACTGTAGACGCCGCCGCCCTGGAAGAGGTTGATCTGCCGCTCCCGGACGTAGTTGATGTCGAAGCCGAACTTGAAGGAGTGCCGGCCATGCAGCACCGAGAAGTTATCCACCCACTGGAAACGCTTCTCGAAGGGGAAGGCCGGCCGGGGGAGGAAGTTCGGCATGCCGAAGCTGAAGCCGCCGGTGGCGGTGGTGCTGGGCCCGGGGCCGTTGGGGCGCTGGATCTCGTTGTCGCGGGCGAACTGGAAGCGGGCTTCATTGATGAGCGTGGGGCGGATGACGGAGTTGAGGCGGAAATACAAACTGTCGGTGCGTACACTGTCGAAGCCGTTGTCGGTCTCGGCGTTGAAGTTGATGAGCGGCGTGCGGATGCCGTTGACCGAGCGCCACTGGTGAAAGTTGTAGGAGACGGAAAAATTGTGGTTGGGGGTGATGACCCAGTCGAGCTTGCCCAGGGCCACTTCGTTCAGCCCGTGCCGGTTCACCACCGTGCGCTCTGAAAAGAAGAACTCGCAGGTGGCCTGTTCGTTCGGGACCGTCAAGATGTTGCAGCCCCCGACGGGTATCTTGGGGGGAGGTGGGGAGCCGGGACAGAGACCGGGTATCACATTCGTGCTCCCCGGGCACAGCCCGATGAAGTCCCGGGTGTTAAAGTTGACCACGTAGGGGAAGTTGCGCACCTGTTGGTCGTAGTTCAGGAACCAGAAGAGCTTGTCTTTCTTTATCGGCCCGCCCATGGCGAAGCCAAACTGCTGGCGGCGCTCCGGCGGCTTCTTGTCGCCGATGGCCCGCAGGGGAATATCCACCTCGATGGTCGGCTCGCGGGCGCTGGAGAAGTCGTCGCGGATGAAGTAAAAGGCCTCTCCGTGGAAGGTGTTGGTGCCGGACTTGGTCACAGCGTTCACCGTGCCGCCGGCGGCGCGGCCGTATTCGGCGTTGAAGTTGCTCAAGCCCACCTGGAATTCTTTTACCGCTGCCTGGCTGTAGGTGTAGACCGCCCGCGTGCGGCCCCGGGCCTCGGAGAAGAAGGCCTGGTTGTTGTCGGCGCCGTCAATGGTGTTGTTGTTGTAGAGTCCGGAGACGCCGCGGTAAGTGGTCAGACCGAAGGTGCCGTCCGGGGTCACCGCCGGGGTGAGCAGGACGTAGTTGTCGAACCGGCGGCCGATGACCGGGACGTTGGTCACCACTTCTTCGCTGACCGTGCTGCTCACGTCGGTCTTTTCGATGTCCATCACCGGGGCGGCCTCCGTGACCACCACGGTTTCGGCGGCGGCAGCCACCTGCAAGGTGATGTCCGCGGTGGTGGTCGAGCCGACGGTCACCTGGACGTCCTGGCGCTCGACCGGCTGGAAGCCCGACTTCTGGGCCTTGACGCTGTACAGGCCGGGGGCCAGGTTGACGGCCCGGTAGCGCCCGGTGGCATCGCTCGTAAGGATGCGTTCCACCCCGGTGGCCTGGTTGCGCACGGTCACCTGGGCATCGGGTATGACAGCCCCGGACTGGTCGAGCACAGTGCCTTCAATCTGGCCCGAACCCAACTGGGCCAGAGCCGGCAGCCCGGCCAGCAGCAGGGCCGCCGCCAGAACCAGGCGGAGAAAGCTCCGGGAAACCACACACATGTCGCTCACGGGATTCATTGGAGGGTCTCCTTTGCGGTAGAGGAGCCGTGCATCAGGCTTACCTCGAGGAGCAAGTCGTCTTTTAATCACAGGGCGGTGGGCAATGCAAGAGGAAAAAAAACCTCCGGCCCCTTCCTCACTTGCGCTGGGGTCGGCGACGGGGATAAAGTGGGCGCACCTCGGGGGAGGTTCACCGACGCATGGCCCGCAAGCGCCCGCGCGAGCACCTGAAAGTGCTGCTGCGCAAGAGCCAGATCCGCCGGAAAGTCCGCCACTTGGCCCGCCAGATTGAGCACGACTTCCACGGCGAGCCGCTCCACCTGGTCTGCATCCTGAAGGGGGCGTGCATTTTCCTCGCCGACCTGCTGCGGGAGCTGGAGCTGCCGGTCTCGGTGGATTTCATCGCCGTCTCCAGCTACGGCAAGGGCAGCCTGCCCTCGGGCGAGGTCCGCATCACCAAGGACCTCGACCACTCCATCGAAGGCCTGAACGTCATCATCGTCGAAGACATCCTCGACACCGGCCTGACCCTCAACTACCTCTACCGCATCCTGCAATCGCGCAAGCCCAAGGCGCTCAAGATCGCCGCGCTCCTCGACAAGCCCGCCCGCCGCCTCAAGGAAGTCCCGGTGGACTACATCGGCTTCAAGATTCCCGACGCTTTCGTGGTCGGTTACGGGCTCGACTACGGCGAGCGCTACCGCAACCTGCCTGACGTCTGCATCCTCCCCGCGGTCGAGGCCTGACGCGGCTATGACCGAGCAGGAGCTGGAAATCCTGGTCGAGGCCGTCACCCGGGAGATCTTCGCCTACCTGGGCGAGCGGCCGCTCGGCGAGCTGCGCGGGCTCGGCATTGACGAGCTCGTCTGCCCCGGCTGCGACACCCGCTGCGTCGAAACCTGCGCCGACAAGGCCCGCAAAGTCGTGGCCGCCGGTGCCTGCCGCCTGGCCGCCGGCCCGGGCCTCTCCCAAATCCCCGCCGAGGTCGCTGCGCTGATTGACCACACCCTGCTCAAGCCCGACGCGACGCGGGACGAGATTCTCAAGCTCTGCGCGGAAGCGAAGCAGTTCGGCTTTGCCACCGTGGTGGTGAATCCCACCTGGGTCGCGACTGCGGCGGCCGCCCTGCGCGATACGCCCGGATCGGGCACGCCGGTGAAGGTCTGCACCGTCGTCGGCTTTCCCCTGGGGGCGACGCTCGCGACCGTGAAGGCCGCGGAGACGGAAGAGGCGGTGAAGCTCGGCGCGCAGGAGATTGATATGGTCATCAACGTCGGCGCGCTGAAGTCCGGGGACGATGAGCTCGTCGAGCAGGACATCCGCGGCGTGGTGGCGGCGGCCCGCCGCGGTGGCGCGCTCGTGAAAGTGATCCTCGAGTGCGCGCTCCTGACCGACGAA